>NZ_BAAIEW010000019.1:0-62648 GCF_054654515.1 Desulfothermus okinawensis JCM 13304
GAAAATTAATTATACTTCTCTAAGCAACTTTGTCAACTTTTTTTTGATTTTTTAAAGAACATTTTCCATTGCGTCGAGAAAAAGATATATAAGTATTTTTACATCCACTGTCAATATTTTTTTATTTTTTTTTAAATTTAAACAAAGGTCTAAAAAACCGCGTCTATTAACAAATTGTCCCTGTGGATCACCTCTTCTGGACAATGGTCTTTTCTCAACAAGCAAGGAAGGTCCTTGGTATTTTTTCCTAAAATCAGTTTTAGTTCCTCACTGGAAAAGTTACATAAACCTACACCTATTTGGGTTCCGTCATCACTCAAGACTTTAACCAAAGAATTTTCCGGAAAAATCCCCTCTACCTTTGTAACACCAGCAGGAAGTAAACTTTTACCCTTAAACAACAACGCATTCTTTGCTCCTAGATCAACAAAAACACTACCTTTTGGTTCCAAGTTGTAAGCAATCCAGAATTTCCTTCTTGGTATGGCATTTTCACAGGGTTGTATCCATGTTCCATGTATTTCACCCAAGAATACCTTTTCAAGGACAAAGGGGACCTTACCTGACACAATGAGAGTGGGGATCCCAAGCTGGGCAGCCCTTTTTGCTGCAAGAAGTTTAGAATACATTCCCCCACTACCACTCAAGGTTTTGCCCTGGCAAATAGCTTCAATATCCAAGGTCATTATGTCTTCAATAAAGGATATTGGTTTTGCATTTGGATCCAGATCTGGATTAGAGGTATATACCCCCTTGGCAGAAGTAAGATTTATAAACAGGTCCGCCCCCACCAAATTAAGAATTAATGTTCCAAGGTAGTCATTATCACCAAATTTTAATTCTTCTACAACAACTGTATCATTTTCATTTACAATTGGTATTACACCTTCTGATAGTAAAGTAAAAAAAGTATTTCTGGCATTTAAAAACCGTTGTCTACTCTTTAAATCGTCTTTGGTTAATAGGACCTGTGCCGTAATCTTGCCGTATTTTTCAAAGGCCTCGTCATATATATACATAAGCCTGCTCTGGCCAACAGCTGCTGCAGCCTGTTTCTTTTCAAGGGACAATTTCTCTCTAAGTGGGTATTTCAAATATGTTGCCCCAGTGGCAACAGCCCCAGATGATACTAAAATTATCTTTTTCCCCATATCGTGTATACTGGAAATTTGATCCACTAATCTATTTACAACTCTTAAATCCAGCCCTTTATCACCCCTGGTTAAAACTGCACTTCCTACTTTTATCACTATTAATTTAGATTGTCTGATACTCTCTCTAATTGTGTCTACTATTTTGCCATCCCATATACTTTCGTGAAAATTCATTATTAACCACCTAGAAATTATAGAAAAATAGCAGGAACATGTCCTTTGACCTCAAGCCAAATCCTTTTCATCACCTCATCTAAGCCTTCTTTAGTCTTTAAAGAAACAAGGTAAACCTTTTTTCCAAGGGTATTCAACTTATTTTTTAAGTATTCCCTATCCCCTTCATTGAGTAAATCTATCTTATTTATCACTTGTATTTGGGGTTTTACATCCAAAGAGGGGTCAAACTTACTGAGTTCTTCATTTACCAACATAAAACCATCCAAAGGAGAATCCAAAGAGATCTCTTCAACACTCAAAATGTGGACAAGGACCCTGGTTCTTGAAATATGTCTTAAAAATTTGTCTCCCAATCCCTGGCCCTGATGGGCACCTTCTATGAGTCCTGGTATGTCTGCAATAACAATTTTCTCGCCAAAATCTCCCTGAACAACCCCAAGCTGCGGAGTAATCGTAGTAAAAGGATAGGGTGCAATCTTAGGTCTTGCTGCTGAAACTTTTGAAATAAAAGTGGATTTCCCTGCATTGGGAAGCCCTATTAAACCAACGTCAGCGATTAATTTAAGCTCTAAAAAAAGGCGCTTTGCTTCACCCTCACCTCCAGGCTCAGCTATACGAGGGGCCCTCATCACAGATGACTTAAAGTGCATATTCCCCCTGCCACCTGGACCTCCCCTTGCAACCAGGATACTTTTGTCCTTTTCATCTAAATCTGCTATTAACTTTCTATTTCCATCCTGGCCCACTTCATAGACCAAGGTACCCATGGGCACATTAATATATAAGTCTTTACCTTTTCTTCCATTTTTCTGTTTGCCTTGACCAGGTTGACCATTTTCAGCTGTATATATACTTTTTAGCCTCAAATCATATAGGGTATGTAAGTTTTCCTTTGCCTGAATATAGACATTTCCACCTCTGCCCCCATCTCCACCATCTGGACCTCCCCTGGGAATGTATTTTTCCCTTCTAAAAGAAATACATCCATTCCCACCACGCCCAGCTCTCACCAAAATTTCCACTTCATCTACAAATTTCATACAATCAAAATCCATTAACAAACAAAAAAAGGAGGCGGTATTTTCAGGTACACCTGAAATCAGCCACCTCCTTACAAGGGTTCAAAACAAAAAAACAACAACACCCTATTGTTCAACAGGAATAATATGCACCCTTGTCTTAACCTTTCTTTTTCTGGTAAATTTCTCATATTTTACATATCCATCAACCTTGGCAAAAAGGGTATAATCTCTACCCATTCCCACATTTTCACCAGGATATATCTTTGTTCCAAGTTGTCTTACCAAAATATTTCCCGCCTTTACCAACTGACCACCAAAACGCTTAACTCCGCGCCTTTGACCAATGCTATCCCTTCCATTTCTAGAACTACCACCTGCCTTTTTATGAGCCATAATATGCCCCCTTAAACCTCTATGGATTTTACCTTAATTTTTGAGTAATACTGACGATGTCCCTGTTTTTTCTTATAGTCTTTACGCCTCTTAAATTTAAAGACCACCACCTTTTTATGCCTGCTTTGCTCCACAACCTCACAAACAATCTTTCCATTTAAATAAGGATCCCCAACCAGTACTCCGCCTTCATCCTTGGATGCAAAAAGAATTTTATCCAATACAATCTCTTGTCCTACCTCAGCAGGGACTTTTTCAACAGTTATAGTATCTCCCTCTTTAACTGGATATTGTTTTCCCCCAGTTTCTAGTACTACATACATGACTGCCTACCCTCCCAAAAAATTATAACCAGTAACTTTAAGAATAGTAGTTACTAGATATTTTTCAAAAAACAAATTGCCTAAGAAAATATTTTATAATCTCATTTTATACAATTAGTCAAGAGTTAATCCAAGGTATTCCTAATATTGGTTCTGGCAAGTACCAGCAAGCCTATTACCTTCGCACCAGAACCTTTTAATACCCTGGCACACTCTGATACAGTAGCACCCGAAGTATAGACATCGTCTACTAAAATTAGATTTGCACCGCGAACATCTCCTAAAACACAAAAAACGTTCCTTACATTTTTCTTCCTAGCAGACTTTTTTAAGCCCACCTGGGGGATGGTATCTTTTATGCGGATTAGGGTATTTTTTTCTATGGGTACCTGAATTACCTTAGAAAGCCTTCTGGAAATCTCCAATGATTGATTAAAGCCCCTTAGTTTCAGTCTATTTTTGTGAATAGGTACTGGGACAATTATATCTGGTCTAAATTCAAAATCTCCCTTGGCATATGCCTGACACAAAAGGTCTCCCAAAATATCTACAAGTGAAAAATCCCCCTGATATTTAAATTCCTTGATTATCTCTTTTAAAACTCCTCTATAATAACCGTAAAAAGAGAAAAAATCCCAAGGCCTTGGAGCCATCAGGCACTCACCACAGATATTTGTCTTGTGGAATATAAGAAGTTCCCCACATTTTACACAATAACCTTTCTTGACCTTTAAGGATTCTATTTGAAGAACACAATTTCTACACAAATGTTTATTTCTTCGAAGCCCCCCACAAATGGGACACCTTATAATTGGAAAGTAAGAAAAAAGTTTTTTTAGCAATCTTTCATTCTTCCCTAGTTAAAACACTACTCCATCCTGAAAAAAGGGATTAAACAACTTTTCTTCGTGTACCGTTGTAGCAGGTCCATGACCTGAATAAATTATTGTATCCCCAGGAAGGACAAAGACCTTTTTTCTAACTGATTCCAAAAGCTCATCTAAACTTCCCCCTGGAAAGTCTGTCCGGCCTATGGATCTTTGAAATATCAGGTCTCCAGAAAAAAGCATCTTTGATTCTGGAAAGTAAAAAGAGAGACTCCCTGGTGTGTGACCTGGGGTGAAGAGCACATATGCCCTTTCACCTAGCCAACTTGTTTCTCCCTCTTCTAAATTTTTATAAGTAAAAGGCGGAACTTTTGGAAATCCAAACATTCCGCCGCCTCCTCCTACCTGTGCTTTTAGCAGGAAATCATCCTTTTCTGATGCCAAAATATCTACTGATGTAGCTTTTTGAAGGTCCCTATTCCCTAAGATATGATCAAAGTGAAAATGGGTATTTAAGATGTATTGTAACATCAGATTATTTTTTTTCAAAAAATTTAAAACAGAGGCAGGATCTCCACCTGGATCTATTACAATTGCCTCTTTGCTATTGTGTACCACATAACAATTTGTTTGAAGTGGACCTAAAGGGAAACAAGATACTTTTAACATTACAATTCCTCCAGCAATAATTCCTTTAAAGGTTTTCTATTGGACCTTCCTTCTTCAGCAGGATATCCTAGGGCTATTACAGCCATTAATCCATATTTTTCCTCTTTTAACTTGAGGATCTCCAAGACCTTTTTTTCATTATTTAGGATCTCTCCAAGCCAGACTGCGCCGAGTCCCAAGGCATGGGCAGCCAACAGCATATTCTGAATACACGCCCCTATTGCCTGGTGATCCTTTGTGTCATTGTACATAACACCTTTGTCAATTAACACCACAATCAGTATATTGGCCCGGTGAATTATCTTCCCATATTTTGTACATTCTGCCAAGGCTGATTTTCTTCTATCATCATTAGACAAAACTAAAAACCTCCATGGCTGATTGTTCAAACCACTTGGGGCCCATCTACCTGCCTCCAAAATAATTTTTAGGCTCTCCACAGGCACATCTCTTGCCTCAAATTTTCTAATGCTTCGTCTTTCCCTAATAACCTTCATTATAACATCTATCATCACATACCTCCAATCTCTATAAAAAGACAGGATTGTCACTAGACAAGGTGGATAAAAGATATTATTTTGCCTCGAAAAATACAAGGGCAAAATGCACAATGGGAACTAACTGTGATAAACAACATCACCTTTCAAGACATATTAAATAACAAAGATTACATTAGAGAGAAGCTAAGTAATTTTATTAAAATAAAAGACATTGCCATCTACATATCAAATGACCTGTCCACAGGCCAAACAAAAAGAAAAATTCAGGTGGAGTTATTAAAAGAAACCAGGCAAATTATTATAAAAGTTGCCTTGTCTAACATATCAGAGCTTGTTGTAATTGCAGTAGATCTAATTGAACCCAACCCCCTACATTCAGACAAAGAATCTCTTACGAAAATTTTTGAATTGATCATAGAGAACATTGGACTAATGAAAGTTTCAATGTTTGAACCAGACATCCCATGTCTAAACTCCAGTGCATTTCTAAACAAACTGGACATAAAAATAGAACAGGTGATTGCCCATTTAAATATTGGCACAAAGAGACTCATTATATCAGACATAGACTTTCCCAAGGGAAATTTTTCTGTGGCTGGAATTAAATTTCTAAACAGCAATCATCTACTATCAAAACTAGGGTTTAATAAGTGGCGTACCCTTTTAAAAGAGGTCTTAATTGACCTAAAACAAGCTGTACATATGGAAGATGTCTTTTTCGACAAAGATGACCATATATTATTTGCAATATCTAACAACTCCGTAAAAGACATTCGTAGAATTCACTCTAACCTACTGGATAAATTCAAAAAAACAAAGACAAACCATCTCGTTTTAAAATTAAAGCCCCTTACCTTATACCTTAAATATCCAAACCATATACCTGGATATTTATTGAAACTGGAATCTGTTGACCTTGGTTATGAAATTTTAAAGGTCTTAAAAAATGGTCTTAAAATTTTAGAAAATAGTAACAATCAACATTCTCCTGTTTCCATTGATTACATCCTTAATAATTGTGGTTTTGTGAGCAAAATAGTTAATATGGACAGTGTGGATATAAATATTGGAGAAGATTTTGGAGTAAAGTGTGGACAATTCTTTCAGGTCTTTGATTCAGACACAAACCAACTAAAGGCTGAATTAATTGTATCCCACACATCAAGGAATTGTTCCAGGGGGGATATACTCATTAGACATGACCCTTTTGTCCCCATTAAAACTGGAGATCCATTAAAATTAATTGAGGACAATACAAAGGACAAAGAAAAAGTTCCTCTTTGTAAAAATTTCATACTAAACCTATACAATAAAATTAGAGAATCAAAAGCCTTCTCCATATTGTACACAATTGGCACAAAACAAAATCTAGGGGACTTAACCCATACATTAAATAAAAAGAATATTGATACCTATACTGAAACCATGGGGATTGAAAAATCTATAATTATAGCGAAAGATGTAGTAATTAGAGAAGAAAATTCAATATTTAAAGAATTAAAAAAATTTATATTATGTAATACCAATGTAAAAATTGGAATAACCAACTATCCCCTTTTAGATTTAAGTAAACTAGAAGTAATTAGACTTTCCATAGACTCTCTGGAACACGCTTTACTTATCCCTGAACCAAAAATAACAATATTTAATTCAACAACATTTAACTTGAGAGGCGATAAATATTTCATAAAAGGAGATATATATTCTGCAATGGAGGAGTACAAACGATCTATTATAATGGACTCCAAAAACCATATTGCCTTAAATTCCCTTGGGGTCTGTTATGCCAAAATAGGCGATTTTATAAATGCCCTAAAAATGTTTAGGGAGTCCCTAAAAATAAATCTCTCTTCTACATATTTCTATAACTTAGGATCCATTTACCTGAAATTAAACAACCTGAAAGAAGCAGAAAACTCATTTTTAAAATGCATTGAGATTGAAGGTACACACATTTTTGCTACTATTAGGCTTGCCCAGATTTGTGAATTAAAAAAACAATTTGAATTAGCCAAAAAATGGCTAAATAAAATAGACCCCACCAAATACCCTCAAGCTTATACCCTACTTGCCAATATTTACCTAAAACAAAAAAAACAAAAAAGGGCAAAAGAATACCTGGAATCTGCCATAAGACTAAATCCAAATGACTCTTGGGCAATCTTCCTTTTGGGGAAGCTCTATATTGAGGAATTAAGAGACAAAAATACTGGAATATCACTCATAAAAAAAAGCATTGAGCTAAAACCAGAAAAAAACTCCTACAAAGAGTACCTAGCCCAAATTTGTCAATAAACTTGGAGTAGAAAAATTCTCTCCTAGTGGGCCAATCTTTCTCCTTTGATACATGTAAAACAAAACTCCTCTTACAGTGGACACTACGTCCCATGTCCATCTATTAAACTAACCCCCACGACTTTTTATTCATACCATTTTATCTGCTCAGGATACACATACAAAATTTGAAGGAAATTTGAAAAATATTAAATTTTTAAAAACTATTTAATGTGGAATTCTTTTTGAACAAATGTGGAAAATTTTGTAGAAAAACCCAAAGTTCCTTAAAATTAGGGGGAATCTGGTCCTGATCAAATACCCAAGAAAAATCACGTTTAAAATAAATAATCTATTATATCAACAGGTTATATTTACAAAATAAATTTATAGCGTTTATATCCAAAAATAGCAAAACATTGATTTGAAAAAAAGAAAAATATTTGTATAGTCGGCTGCATGAGTGGTTATTGGGAAAAAATCAAGGCTAATTTGGAAAAATCTCTAAAATCTGGCTTATTCCATCTCTGGATAAGACCATTAGATGGAGATCTTCAGGACAATACTCTATTTTTATACAGCCCCAATGACTTTATAACGAGCTGGGTCAAGGACAGACTTTTACAAAAAATAAAGGAAGTAGCTCTTGAGAGTTTAGGTCAAAGGGTAGATGTGTGTGTAACCACAAGGTCTAATGGAAGGGTCAGCTCTCCTGTAAAAAAAACCACTATAAAGACTTCAGAACTTATCCTTCCAACAAAAAAGAACTTGTTCCAGATAACCCATGCTCCAGCATGGAGATATTCATTTAACGATTTTGTTGTTGGTCCCCAAAATAAACTTGCCTACGCAGCGTGTAAAACCATTTGTACTGCTCCAAAAATTGACTTTGGGACCCTATTTTTAACCTCATCCCCTGGCCTTGGAAAGACCCATTTGATTCATTCTGTTGGCAGTTTTATTACAAACAACAAACCAGGTAAGCTAAATGTTGTATACATATCTTCAGAGGAATTTGCCAACCAGTTAGTATGGGCACTCAGGAGCGGGGACATAAATCAATTTAAAAAATATTATAGAGAAAAAGTGGATATACTATTATTAGAAGACATCCATTTTTTCCAGGGCAAGGGCAAAATGCAGGAGGAACTTCTATATCTTATTAAGTCAATGGAAGAAAATGGAAAGTTAGTTATTTTCTCTTCTTCATTTCTTCCAAAGGAACTAAAGGACATAGATTCTCAACTCACGTCATATCTTTGTTCTGGATTAATTGCTCCTATCCATAAACCAGATTTTCAGCTACGATTGGAAATTATCAAAAAAAAGGCCAGGTTCTATGAAATAAACATTCCAGACACTGTATCCAAATTTGTTGCTTCAAAGATAAAAACAGATATTAGACAGCTTGAGAGTTGCATAAAAAATATGGCCCTAAAGGCAAGACTCCTCAATATGAATATAAACATGGAGCTTGCAAAGGAAATCATTCAAAACCACACAGACATAGTGGAAACCCCTTCCATTGAACAAATAATAAAGACCGTATGTTCAGTATTTGAATTGTCTCCAGAAAATCTCCGGTCTCGCTCTAGAAAAAGAAACATTGTAGTAGCAAGAAATACTGCATTTTATCTCGCCAGAAAATATACAGAACTGACCCTAAAAGACATAGGAAGACTCTTTAATCGCAGGCATTCCACTGTAATAAAAGGTATTACCAACATAGAAAAAGAGATCTATAGAGATACTCCAATAGGAAGACAGTTAAACAGGATAGTGGAGAGATTTGAAAATTAAGCTTATTAAAGCCTCAATTCAAATTTCTTGTGCTCTTTATCATAATCAATGTATTTACACTCAATATCTTCTACCCTGCTAACAACAGGTCCACGGGCCAATTTGCCTTTAAATTCCTCTAGCTTTTCCTTAGGTCCCTGGGCCAAAACCTCTACCCGTCCATCATTTAAATTCCTCACCCATCCACAAATTCCCATTTGATCTGCTATCCCTTTGGTCCAGGCCCTAAAACCAACACCCTGGACCTTACCACTAATTAAACAGTGAAGGCTCTTAATCATGACAAATTCCCTCCTTTTATTTTTCAACAATATCTTTTGCAGGGATAATGCCACTGGCAGCTGCAGCCACTATGTTGCCTGCAACCCCAGCCCCATCTCCTGCAACATACAGCCCCTTAAATTTAGTTTCCAACTTGTTGTTTGTCTCAATCTGAGTGGAAAAAAATTTAATTTCTGGTGCATATAAAAGGGTCTCGTCATTTGCAACCCCTGGCACCACCCTGTTTAACATCTGAAGCCCTTCCACTATGTTTGTTAGTATCCTCTCAGGAAGGGCCATTGCGATATCACCACAGGTCACATTTGTTAATGTTGGGACAATGAATCCCTTTTGTATCCTGTTCCAGGTACTCCTCCTCCCCCTTTTTAGATCTCCAAATCTCTGTAAAATTGGCTTTCCTCCACCAATTAATGTTGCCAGGCGCCCAATTGATTCACCATATCTATGGTTATCAGTAACAGGTTCAGTTAAAACCACCTTTGATAGAAAGGCAAAATTAGTATTTTCTGACTTTCTATCCATATAGGCATGACCATTTACGCACACAAACTTTTTGTAGTTTTCCATTGTAACATAGCCACCTTTATTTGTACAGAAAGTCCTGGTTTGGTCGTCATACTTTTTGGTCTGGATAAAAAAAGTTGGGTCATAAATAATATCAGTAACGTCATCCATGATGTCGTTTAAAACCTCCACTCTAACACCCACCTCAATGCCCCGCTGGATCATCCCAATATTGTACTTTTTGGCCAATGACACCAGCCAATCGGCCCCAATCCTTCCAGGGGCCAATATGACATTTCTTGCATAAAATGGTCCTTTGGATGTTATGATCCCTTTGATTTTATCTCCCTCAATAATCAAGTCCTGTGCATCTACTTTGGTTAGAATTTTAACTCCTTTAGAAACTAAATAGTTCATCATATTTTCGATATATTCTGGGAGATGATCTGTTCCAAGGTGTTTTTGTTTAATAATAAGAAGTTCTATCCCTTCTTTTCTTGCCTCTTTCCTGATATGTTTTGCCTTGTCTATATCTGTTGGAAAAACATCGCCATCCATACCAAACTCAGTAAAAACAGCCTCTGTCTCTTCAATGAGCGAGTTAGCCTGGTCTATATCCATAAATTGGGTAAAATCGGTCTTTCCTAGTTTAGGTATAAAATTTAATTTTCCGTCACTAAAAAGACCTGCTCCCCCTATGCCACACATTATATTGCATGGATCACAGCTTTTGCATCCATTATCCTTTGACATGGGACACTTCCTCTTCTTTGGGAAGGTCCCTTTCTCCAAAATCAAGACCCTTAAATTTGAATGCTTAGCTATAAAATATCCAGCAAATAGCCCAGCGGGCCCTCCTCCAACAATTATTACGTCAAATTCCTTTTCCATATCCTTTCCTCAGTGTTCAAAAGTTCCATGTCCTGTATCCCCCCAATACAACAATGAACCCTGAACTTTTATAGCCCTGCAAACTTTTTAATATCCCTTCTATAGGCCAAGACTCCATCTACAATGCCCTTTGCTATCCTCTTTAAATAGGAATAAGACTTAAGTCTTCTTCTTTCTACTGGATTGGTTAAATATCCTATTTCGATCAAAATAGCAGGCATTCGGGCTCCCATAAGTACATAAAATGGTGCCTGTCTAACACCATTGCTTTCAGGATGATATGCCCTGCAATCTAAAAGTATATTATTTAACACCTTAGATGCCAGGGCTGAAGATTCCTTTATTTTTGAATTTAACATAAGATCTGTTAAAATCAATTGTAGATCACTTATTTTTTTTGAGGACACAGCATTCTCCCTTGCAGCTACCCTAATTGCGTCCTTTGAACTTGCTATGTTTAGGTAATAAACTTCTATCCCACTAACTCTCCTATTCCTACAGGCATTCACATGTAGGGAGATAAAAAGATCCGCGCCCCTTGTATTTGCCATAACAGTCCTCTCTTCTAAGGGAATAAATTTATCTGTGGTACGGGTATAGAGGACTTTAAAGCCCTTCTTCTTTAGCATTCTTCCTAAAATCTTTGCCATCCTTAAATTTATGTCCTTTTCCCTGACTCCTCTATAAATTGCACCAGGGTCTTTTCCACCATGCCCTGGATCTATCATAATAGTTCTTATATCCAATCCCAATTGTTCAATCAAAGATTCAGAGACCTTAGTTGATTTTTTTACTGCATCTTTTACGAGCTTAACATTTTCAAGATTCTTTTTCCCATAAATATCCACAACTACCCTAAATGGATTTTGTAGAGTAAATACTTTAAAATCTTTTATGTTTCTAATATACAATACTAGTCTTACAACATTTTTTCTATATTGGGAAAACCTCACTTTAGTCAAAAAACCCTTATTTAATCCTATCTCCTCCTTGTCCAAGAGATTTTTGGGCAGATATGCACCCATTAGATCTACCACCAACCTGGAATATTTAATACCTTTTAACACAAACCTTTTAAAGCTTACCTCGTGTGATAGGTCCGCAACTACCCTTGCATAATCTTTATCCATCCATTTCCTGATATTTAATACCTTTGCCAGGTAGTTTTTCCTCCCATCAAACCCTTTAACTGATTTTTTACCATTGGACTTAGTCTTTAAAGGATATATCTTTCTCAAATACTTCCCATCAAGCTCCTTTAGTAGTTTTTTTGCCTCTTCTACTTTGTCACCATTTGGGTACATATTCTCTATATATAGCAGGTCAATGTATGCATCTTCAACATCTTTTAATCTATTCAATTTTATTTTGGCAGAGTAAAGTTTGGCATCATCTCCCCAGGAATGGGATGGATATCTTTTCACCAATAGATCAAAATATCTTATGGAATTTATAAAATCTTTTTTTAGATGTGACCTTTTACCAAGCTCTTGATATGACCTGGCAATATAGTATAGGGCCTTGGGGGCATAAGGCCCTTTTTTATTGCACCTATATGCTTTATAGAAAATATCCTTTACTCTAATCCATTTGGATCTATATTTAGATCTCTTTCTGTCTTTTTTTAAGGAGTAAAAACTTTTGTATCCCTTTAAAAAAAGGGTCCTACATGTGGATGCATAAGAGATATAAGTTGAGGTAAAATAGAGTATTAAAAAAAATAACAAAAAAAATCTTCTCATACCCATATCTATTCCACAGTAACGCTTTTTGCAAGATTTCTAGGTTGATCCACATCTTTACCAAGGTATACAGCCATTTCATAGGCAAAAAGCTGAAGTGCAGGTAAAATTAGAAAACTGGTTAGTACATCCCCCAAATTGGGTATTTCCCATACGTGGTCTGCAAACACTTCAAAGCCTGGATGTGTCAGACAAATAATAGGACCTTTTCTTGCCTGTATTTCCTTTATATTGGATATAACCTTATTAAAAAGCTCGTCTTCTGTGGCAATCACAAAGCTAGGGAACTCAGGGTCAATCAGAGCAATTGGCCCATGTTTCATCTCCCCTGCTGCATATCCTTCTGCATGTATGTAAGATATTTCTTTAAGTTTTAGTGCACCTTCTAAGGCCAGGGGATAATTAAGTCCCCTTCCAAGGAAAAAAAAGCTCCTGGAAAAACTGTAGGCCACAGCTAGTTCCCTTGCCATATCCCTAATCTTTGGGAGCTCTTTTTCTAGGATGGAAGGCAGGTCTTTTAGGCCAGTTATAATATAATTGTACAAATTCTCTTCTATTAAGTTTTTTCTTTTAGCAAAATATAGTGTCATTAGCAATATGACTACCATCTGGGAACACATTGCCTTGGTTGATGCAACACTAATCTCTGGACCTGCCTGGGTATATAACACCTGATCTGATTCCCTTGCCACTGATGAACCAACAACATTGCATATGCCAACTACCTTGGTTCCCATTTTTTTAACCATGCGAAGTCCTGCCAGGGTATCTGCAGTCTCGCCAGACTGACTTATAACAACAACTAGATCATCCTTATCTATTAAGGGATCCCTATACCTAAACTCAGATGCTATATCTACTTCAACAGGTATCTTAGCCAATCTTTCAAATAGATATTTCCCCCAAAATCCAGCATGATAAGAGGTACCACAGGCAACTATGTGCATTTTTTTTGGTATAGATATCCCATCAAGCTCTGTTAATACAACCCTTTTATCTTTATAATCTATTCTTCCTGCAAGGGCATCATAAATAACCCTAGGCTGTTCCATTATCTCCTTTAACATAAAGTGTTTGTAACCGCCTTTTTCTGCCAGACTAATATCCCAGGGAACTTTTTGAACCTCCTTTTTTACCTCTATCTCCTTGTCTAAGGAATATATATTAGTAGTATGTGCAGTTAATCTTGCTATTTCACTGTCTTCTAAAAAGATTACTTCCTTTGTATATGGCAAAAATGCTGGAATATCTGAGCCTATAAAATTCTCTCCAACACCCACACCTACAATAAGGGGACTGGAATGTCTTGCAGCCCAAAGCTCATTTGGCCTATTTAAAAATATAACCCCTATTGCATAGGAACCCTGAACCTGGTTTAGACAATATCTTATTGCTGAAAGAGGATCTCCTGTCCTGTTATATTCCTTTGAAATTAGATGCACAAGGACCTCAGTATCAGTATCAGAGGCAAAATCAATACCCTCATCAATAAGGGATTCTTTTATTTGTGCATAATTTTCAATAATCCCATTGTGGACAACACATATTTCACCAAGGGAATCCACATGGGGATGGGCATTTTGTTCATTTGGCACCCCATGGGTGGCCCACCTTGTGTGGCCAATTCCAATAGTTGAGTGCAATGGATCGTTTGCAAAAACCTTATCTTCTAAAGAGGATATTTTCCCCTTTGATTTTATAATCTTTAATTTTCCCTGTTGAATATATGCTATTCCTGCAGAATCATACCCTCGATACTCGAGCCTCTTTAGACCTTCCAAAAGTATAGGAACTGCTGGTCTGTGTCCAATATATCCTATAATTCCACACATTGGTCCCCCCTAAAGGCCATATCAAAAAATGGCTTTATTATTTTTGTGATTTTAGCTAAGGCCTGCCCCCTATGGCTTAATCTATTTTTCTCCTCAAGAGAGAGACAGGCTGCACACATGCCCAATTTTTCGTCAAAAAATATGGGATCATAGCCAAATCCCTGGTCACCTTCAGGCTGAAAGGCAATCTTTCCCCTCCAAATTCCCTGGGTCACAACATAATCGCCAGTCTTTGCATACAAAACCATAACACACCTAAATTGTGCCCCACGCCTATCAAAAGGTATGTCTTTCATAAGTCCAAGGAGCTTTTTGTTTTTTTCCTCATCTGTTGCACCTTCCCCTGCAAACCTCGCAGAATAGACACCAGGTCTTCCAGAAAGTGCATCCACCTCCAGGCCTGAATCATCTGACAGGGCAGCATAACCGGTTTTTTCACATACATATCTTGCCTTATATAAGGCATTGCCCTCAAAGGTCTGCTCTGGTTCTGGAATATCCCCAATTTCGGGAAAGTCTCTAAGACTTAACAGCTCAATGCCCAAATCCTTTTTCAAAATTATATCTTCAATCTCTTTTATTTTTCCCTTATTTTTCGTTGCTAACACAAGCTTCATACACTCTCCTAAAATTGAGGTTGACACAATAAAAAACTAAAATTAAACCCCAAATACCCATAATGCATACTCTTAATCTCAAGAAATCAAAAAATAAAGTCAAGTAATTTAATGTAAACCCAAAAAAGTAAATGTATTGGATATATTATAAAGAAAAACATTAAACCCCAAAAAATGGATAAAAAAAAGTTATACACCATAAGTCTGGGATGCCCCAAAAATTTAGTGGACACAGAGACAATGCTGGGCTCCCTTAACCATTTGTGCGTACCCATATCCTCTGCAAAAGATGCAGACATTATATTAATAAATACATGTGCATTTATAGAGGATGCGACCCAGGAGTCAATTGATACTATAATTGAAATAATTGAAGAAATAAAAAACAGGGATAATAAGCCCGTTTTTATTGTAACAGGCTGTCTTGTAAACAGATATTATAAAGACTTATTAAAAGAACTCCCAGAGGTGGATTTGTTTTTGCCAATAGGTGATCAACATAAACTAAAAGAGATAGTTGCTAGATACTTTTCAAAAAAACCATTAACCACAAATATGAAAAGAATTATCTCCACTCCACCATCCTATGGATATCTGAAAATAGCAGAGGGATGTAATAATAGGTGTAGTTTCTGTATTATTCCAAAGATCAGGGGTCCACTTAGGTCTTTTCCACAACAGGAATTAATAGACCAGGCAAAATATATACTCTCCACAGGGAGAAAGGAAATAGTTGTAGTTGCCCAGGACGTAACCTCATATGGAAAGGACTTACAAGGGAAAAATAGTCTATACACATTATTAGAAGGGCTATCAAAGCTAGAAGACCTGGTATGGCTTAGGCTCCTATATTTATATCCAAAGGGGATAACTGAGGATTTTCTTAAATTTTTGAAGGAAATAACTCCGCCCTTTATCCCTTACTTTGATATTCCCCTGCAACACTCGCATCCAGAAATTTTAAAAAAAATGGGAAGGCCCTTTCAAGTGGGAGTTGAAGAGATTGTCCAATTAATAAGAAAATATTTTGAAAATGCAGTTGTGAGGACAAGCTTTATTGTTGGGTTTCCTGGAGAAGAGAATGAACATTTCCACCACCTGGTTCGATTTGTGGAAAAAATGAAGTTCCACCATGTGGGGATATTTTCTTACTCTGCTGAAGAGGGAACTGTTGCAGCAAAATACTCACACCATGTTCCAGAAGATGTTAAAGAGGAGAGAAAACAAATAATAATGGAAATCCAAAAAACCATAAGCAGGAATCATCTAAAATCCTATAAAGGTAAGAGGCTAAAGATTTTAATAGACAAAAAGAGTAGTCAGTGGCCCACCTTATACGAAGGCAGGCCATGGTTCTTTGCCCCTGAAATTGATGGGACATTCTATGTATCTGGGGAGAAAATTGGACCTGGAGATATGGTGGATGTAGCGGTCCAGGACACCTATGACTATGACTTATCTGGGATTATTTGAGCCTGTTTTGACCCAGTATTTATCTTTAATCCCTTTGACTTCAGAAAATTTAGAAATAAGAGACAAAATAATATTGCTTTAAAATAAACATTTTGATATCAATGGGCAAATTTTGGTTAGGGGGTATTACGTTAATGATAAACACAAGACCTATTAAACACAGCGAATTTTTAAATGGAGACATTCCAGTGGCAGAAGATTCCAGCTTTTCTTCCATGCTAGAAGATTATTTAGAAAAGGATTTCTTAGACATTGAAGATGGAACAATTGTTAAAGGTAGAGTGGTTAGGATCGATCCAGACAAGGTATTGGTGGATGTAAATTTCAAATCTGAGGGACAGATCCCAATTGAAGAATTCCAAGATAGCGATGGAAATTTGGATGTAAAAGAAGGGGATAAGGTTGAGGTATTTGTTATCCACAAAAATGATTTAGAGGGCACTATTTCTCTCTCCTACAAACGTGCCAAGAAGATGAGGGTGTTGGATGAACTGGAAAAGATTCAAGAAGAAAATCAAAATGTTCCGGGTAAAATTGTAAAAAGGATAAAAGGTGGATACACAGTAGAGGTCTTAGGGATTGAGGCCTTTTTACCAGGCTCCCATGTGGACCTTAGGCCAGTTCCAGACATGGATGCACTGGTTGGGGAGAGATTTGATTTTAGGGTACTAAAGATAAATAGAAAGAGAAGCAATGTAATAGTATCTCGTCGAGTAATCCTGGAAGAGGAAAGGGAACAAAGGAGAAAAGAGCTCATTTCCACCCTGAAAGAGGGGATGGTAGTCAAAGGAAAAGTCAAGAATATAACTGATTATGGAGTATTTATAGACTTAGGTGGATTGGATGGTCTGCTCCATATAACAGATATGTCGTGGAAAAAGATCAAGCATCCAAAAGAGATGGTGCAGCTAGGAGACACATTGGAGCTCATGGTCTTAAACTATGACAAAGAAGAAAATAAAGTATCCTTAGGGCTTAAGCAACTGGTTCCCAATCCATGGGAAGATATACACAAAAAATATCCTGAAGGGTCTAAGACCCTTGGAAAGGTCACAAACATTGTGGACTATGGCGCTTTTGTGGAATTGGAGCCAGGGGTTGAAGGACTGGTACACATCTCTGAGATGTCCTGGACTAGAAAGCTAAAACACCCATCCCAAATGGTCCAGTTAGGTGATGAAGTTGAGGTTGTTGTCCTTGGCATTGACACTGATAAGAAGAGAATTTCCCTTGGGATGAAACAGGTTAGACCAAATCCATGGGATATAGTTGCTGAAAAATATCCAGAAGGGACTGTCTTAGAGGCCCCAATTAAAAATATCACTGATTTTGGAATTTTTGTTGGCATAGAAGAGGGTATTGATGGCCTAATCCACGTATCTGATATATCCTGGACAAAAAAGATACATCATCCAGGGGAGCTATACAAGCCTGGTGAAATTATAAGGGCTAAAGTACTCACTGTTGATAAGGAAAATGAAAAATTCACATTGGGTATTAAACAACTCACAGAAGACCCCTGGTTAAAGATCCCAGAAAAATATCCTGAGGGAACTTACGTCACAGGAAAGATTACCAATATCACTGACTTTGGTCTTTTTGTAGAAGTGGAAGAGGGAATTGAAGGGCTTGTATATATTTCAGAGGCAAGCGATAAAAAGATACAGGACGCAAATGAACTCTATAAGGTCGGTCAAGAGGTAACTGCAAAGGTAATCAGGGTAAGTGCAGAAGAGAGAAGGCTTGGGCTATCTGTGAAACAATACTTAGAAGATGAGGCAAAGAGGAAAATAGAAGAAGAGAAAAAGCGGAAAAAAGATGCTGGAAGCAATTTAGGTGAGCTAATTAAACAAAAATTGGAAAATGATAAACAGTAAGCCCAAATTTAGTCAAAGACACCCATTTATTTTTGGACTATTTTTGATTATATTGGCTGTGGTACTTATAATCAGTACCATGGCCTTTTTTTCATATATAAAGGGCAAGGTATCAATTCCTTTTTTGCAATCAAAAAAAATCGGACTTGTGAATATTTCTGGAACCATTACAGATTCCAGAAAATATATAGATTGGATAGATAAACTAAAAAATGACTCTCATGTTGTAGGGGTAATTTTGAGGATAAACTCACCAGGGGGAGTGGTCGCCCCATCCCAGGAAATATATGAGGCAGTAGCAAGTTTGGACAAAGTAAAGCCTGTTGTGGTTTCCATGGGTAGTGTAGCTGCATCAGGGGCATATTATATTAGTTGTGGTGCAAGGGCCATTGTGGCAAATCCAGGAACTATAACGGGTAGTATAGGAGTGATTGCAAATTTGATTTCCATTGAAGACCTCTTAAAAAAATTGGGGGTGGAAGATCAATCCATTGCAACTGGTAAATTCAAAATGGCTGGCTCCCCTCTAAAAAAACTAACCGAGGAACAAAGAAGATACTTAAAGGGATTAATTGACAATCTGTACAACCAGTTCATAGAAGCAGTGGTCAAGGGTAGAAAACTGGAGAAAAAAAAGGTATTATCCATCTCCGATGGAAGGGTATTTACAGGGCTGCAGGCAAAGGAACTGGGCCTTGTGGATTATCTGGGAAATATGTCCAAGGCCATAAAAATTCTAAAAAAATTATGTAATACATCAGAAGAAATTGAAATAATAGAAGGACCACAAAAAAAAGAGCCTTTGATAAAAAGGATCCTTGGGGCAGCAAAAAATAGCTCCCCTTTTAATTTAAGTGAGGGGTTTTACTATATGTGTCCTTTATACATAAAATAAAGGGAGGGATAAATGCATACATTGCTTGAACTTATAAAAAACATGAGCCATTCAACAATCCAGGGATTTTTTGGGGTAGTGGGGATATTTGTATTTTTAATTACAATGGTTGGCTCTGGGATATACAGGGTGAAACAGCAACTTGAAAAAGATAAATCCCATTAAAAATTTAATAAGTGTCCTTTACTACTTTATCAGCTGTTTCAAATACAGATGAATACCCTTCTTTTAAATATAGGGTAATATAGTACTCACCATATTCTCCCTGGGAATACAACTTATAATTAAATGGCATAATAATAACTTCAGGATTTAAGTTTATCTCTTCTAAAAAAGGAGTCAGTTTTTCCGTTATTTCAAGGGACCAGATGGTTCCCATATCATCAAATGCATCTAAATCATGGGTTATTTCTGGATCTAATAGATGACATACAAGATATATTTCATCGGTTTTTAAAGGATCCTTTGGTGAATCTGAGTGTATAAATACCTCAACTACCCTTTTATCTAAAGATACAATCTTTTCTGCAACTTTTTTTAAAATTTCCAAGCTTTTCATATAACTCCCCTTAAATACTGGTTGCAGTATCCATTTTATTTTGTTCCTCTATAGCCCCTTCAATACAATTGATTAAATCTTCTTTTTTGGCCATATTTGAATCATAAAGTGCAATCTGCAAATTGATTGCCCTTTGCACTATGGGTTTTGTAATGTCAAAAAATCCTTTTAGAGATAAAATAGCATTTGGGATGTCCCCCCTATGGGCAAAACAAAGGCCTAAATAAAGGGACACAAAATTGCTTTTAACTCCCCTTTTTTTTAATTCCAAAAATTCCTTCATGGAATTTTTTATATCCCCTAGTTTGTAATAACAATAGGCCAATTTTTGCCTTGCAACTAAATTATCTGATCTTTCCTCAACCATTTTAAGATATATATCCCTGGCATCTTCATATTTACCCTGTGACAAATATTCGTCTGCCTTTTTTGCATCTTTGTTTGTAAAGGAAGAAGCCCTAGATGGTTTAGTTGAAAATCGCTGTCTAAAGGCAAATAAAAAATCCCGCCTGCTTAGATAGGTCTTTTTCATAAAAATCCTCTTATTATTAAAGTATTCGCCCAAGTTTATCAAAATGACAAACTTGGGCTAATGTCACTCAAATATCCGACATCAAGAATTTTTGGGATTTTATACACTAAGGATGCCTATGACAAGGGGTAATTGATAAAAAATTTTGCTATTTGTTGACAAAGCATATGGATATGAGATAAAAAAGCTGCATCAGGTGCCGTTAGGCTTAAAAGGGAATCCGGTGCAAATCCGGAACCGGCCCGCGGCTGTGATAAGGGGACGAAAGCTGCAAAAGGCCACTTTCTTCCCCGCCACCTTTTTAAGCAAGGACATAGGTGAAGCCAAAAGTTTTTGACCTTCACAAACTGCTACTTGCAAAGAGCAGGTCCTTCACTTGAAAAGGTGGCGGGGCGGGAGGGAAGGCGCAGCAAGTAGGATGATCCTTAGAGTCAGAAGACCTGCCTGAGTAAAATTTAAAATATTGCCCTCGGGACATGGGGCTATATTTTAAATTGGGGATAAAAAAGGGAAATCCCTGAGATTTTTTAATCTCAGGGATTTTTTTATTAAAAAATACTTGATACTTAAAAAATAATAATATATCCTACATACACTTTTTTAAAAAATAACACAAAAAATGCAAAAGGAGGATTTATGGTATCAAAAAAAATCTTATTCATGGCCTTAGTCTTTCTTGTATCCACCACATTTAAGAGTTATGTCCATGCCTATGACATTACAAAAGAACTCTCATTAGATGTGTCCATATCTGGGGCATATCAGTATATGGACTATGATTCTAATAACACTGACGATAGTCTGGGAAGGGGCAGTGTATCATCAGACATTGGTTTTAATTTCCATCCCACGGACATAGACGAGTTGCAGCTCACCTTTAGTTTTGCAGCAGGAAATAGTTTACATAATAATTCTCCATTTATGTTCTCATCCTATGCAGAAGACCTTGAAGACGATGTAAAGGACATTAATGGAAGGAGTAGGGACTATCTATTGGAGGCATGGTATAAACATACCTTTAACATATCCCAAGATATATCTCTGTCAGGTACTTTTGGGATAATTGACTCCACTGCATACTTGGATGCAAATGAATTTGCCAACGACCAGGCAACTCAATTTATGAATGAGGTATTTGTAAACAATCCCCTATTAAATTTACCTTCTTACGATATTGGAGGAGTAGTTGAGCTATCCATTAAGAACTTTTATATAAAGGCCCTTGGAATGAGCACAAAGACAGATAAATGGGAGACACCAGATGAGGACGATACAAAATCCTATAATTACTATGGGGCAGAAATAGGATACAATCTAAACACGCCCCTGGGCCAAGGCAATTACAGGTTAACGGGATATGAAACCACTGAAGAATTTCAAGGATGGAAGGGTTCAGAAGAAAGATATCAGGGAATTGGAGTATCAATAGATCAAAAATTAGGAGACATATTTGGAGTATTTTTCAGATTTGGATGGCAGGACGACGATGCAATAGTTGATTTTGATACCATGTATTCAGGTGGAATCAATATAAACGGTAAACTATGGGGAAGAGAGGATGATGAAATAGGTGTTGGATATGCATATCTAGACGGTGCTGACAAGGCAGACGTGGACAACACCCAGGCAGTGGAAGGATATATAAAATTCAAGGTAACTGACTACAGTCATCTGTCACTGGATATCCAATATATGGATGATAACTACAAACACAATATAGATGATACTGATGGTTTCATATACGGGGTCAGGTATGTAGTAGAGTTTTAGCAAGCCCAAAGCACTCTTTATTCTATAGGACCTGGATTCGCAGTTTGAAAAATAATCCTCCCTTATGGCGAATTCAGGTCTCTTTTTATTTCCTATTTCTTTTTCAAAATAATTCTGCAATCAGCAACGCTAATACCCATATTCTCATCATGGACAATAAGGGGATTTATATCCAACTCCTGGATCTCTGGATGATTTACCATCAAATGGGATATCTTCATTATAGCTTTTTCTAAACCATCTATGTCTTTTCTCTTATCCCCCCTAAATCCTTCAAGGAGTTTATATGCCCTTATACCTTGGACCATTCTCCTAATATCTCCTCTAGATAGGGGGGCTATTCTAAAGGACACATCTTTAAAAACCTCAACAAAAACCCCTCCAAAGCCAAACATAACAAGGGGACCAAATCTTGGATATCTTGTTGCACCAACTATACATTCTATACCCCTTGGAGCCATTTTTTGTACAAGTACACCATGAATCTTTGCATCTTTTTTATACTCATACGCATTTTTCACTATTTTATTAAAACCCTCTCTTATTTCCTTTTCTGTGGAAAGATTGACAAGGACTCCTCTGGCATCTGATTTGTGGAGTATATCAGGGGATACTATCTTTAGGACCACAGGAGAGCCTATCTTTCTGGCAATGTCTGCAGCCTCATCTTCAGTTGTTGCAAGTTCCATTGGCAAAACATCAAAATCATATGCCCTTAAGAGGTCCCTGCACTGTATCTCAGTTAGCCTTGTTTCATCCTCCTCCACATACCCTCTTATTAATTCCTCTGCCCTTTGTCTGTCATAGGTAACTTCTATTTCCTCGTAGGTCTCCCTGTGTAACCAGCTATTAAATTTATACAGGGCACCCAGGGCCTTGGCAGCATTTTCTGGAAAACTAAAGACCGGATATCCATGTTCCTGGAGATAGTGTACACCTGAAGATACATCCACAACCCCCATGAAACAGGATACTATGGGCTTATTGGTGGTAGACGCAACCCTGACGATTGCTTCAGCAGTTGCCCTTGCATCTGTCATAGACTGGGGAGTTAGAATAACCAGAGCCCCATCCACATTTGGATCAAATATAACTGTCCTAAGGGCATTTTCATACCTATCTGATGTGGCATCTCCAATTACATCAATGGGATTGTGTATATTGGCAGTAGGGGGAAGATATTTACTTAATTTCTCTTTTGTCTCATCTGTTAATTCTGCCAGTGTTAAACCTGTTGTTACAGTAACATCTGTTGCAACTATTCCAGGACCACCAGCATTTGTTATAATGGCCACCCTATTTCCTGCAGGTACCTTTGTCCTGATCTTACCCAGAGGAGTTTCACTCTTATATGTAAATGCTGTGGCAAAATCAAAGAGCTCATTTATGGTCTCTGCCCTAATAATCCCTGTTTGGTCAAATATTGCACTGTAAACTGCATCTGAACCTGCTATTGCTCCTGTGTGAGATGCTGCAGCCTTTGCACCTGCAACTGTTCGACCAGACTTAATCACCAATAGGGGTTTTGGATTGTCCCCAGATGTTATTTTTTTTGCAGTATCAATAAAATCCCTTGCCCTTCTTAGTTCCTCTAGGTATATCATTATCACTTCTGTATCAGGGTCATTGTAAAAATACTCCATTAAATCAACTTCATCCACATCTGCTTTATTTCCTATGGATATAAATTTTGAAAACCCAAATTCCCTATCTGCTGCAAAATCCAAAACTGCAGTACAAAGGGCTCCGCTCTGGGAAATAAAAGATATCTTTCCAGGCTGTGGCATTCTCCTGGAAAAACTTGCATTTAAACGTACATTGTCAAGGGGATTTATCACACCAAGACAGTTAGGTCCAACCAAACGGACTCCAGCTTCCCTGCACATATTTGCAATTTCCTGCTCTATTTTCGCACCTTCACCACCAACTTCCTTAAATCCTGCTGAAACTATAACAATCCCACCCACCTGCTTTTCTATTGATTGTTTCACTGCCTCCATGGCCAACTTTGGAGGCAAAATAATAAAAGACAGGTCCACTGGGTCTGGTATATCCAATATGGTTGGATAGGCCTTCACACTTACAACAGATTTGGCCCTTGGATTTACAGGAAATATGACCCCCTTAAATCCACCCTTTAAAACATTTAAAAATATATCATGCCCTACCTTGCCAGGGGTAGTTGAAGCACCTATAACAGCCACAGACTCTGGAGAGAATATGGCATCTAAACCCTTTTTCATATTTATCTCCTTTTTTCTTAAGATTTATTTAGTTATAATCTTTTCCCAGAAAGAATCAACTTGGAAAGATCAAAGTGGATGTTTTTGTTGGTTGCAAGTATATTGGGGGAATAGAGTGACAATGGATTGGTATTATAATCTGTGACCATACCTCCTGCCTCCCTCACCATAAGCCAACCAGCTGCAATATCCCATGGTTTTAGTCCCTGTTCAAAAAAACCTTCAAATCTCCCACAGGCAACATAAGCAAGATCAATTGCAGCAGCACCCATTCTCCTGAGTCCCTGACAGGAAAGCAGCACTGATTTAATAGGTGGGATCACCTGTTCTATTTTGTCCTTTATATCGTATGGAAATCCTGTTGCAATAAGAGAATTTTTTAAATCCTTTTGTTTAGAGACTCTTATCTTTTTCCCGTTTAAATAAGCACCTTTGCCCTTACATGCTGAAAAGACCTCATCAATTATTGGTAAATTTATGACCCCTAAAACCACCTCTCCTTCATACCACAAGGCAACTGAGGTGGCCACCATTGGCAGTGAATGGGCAAAATTGGTGGTGCCATCTAAGGGATCAACTATCCAGATAGGCCATTCCCCTACCTTAGTTGATGAATCAGACTCCTCTGCCAAAAAATTTGTATCCACTAATAATTTGAGCTCCCTCTTAAGCTCATTTTCAACAGCCACATCTATTTCTGTGACAAGGTCTATCTCCCCCTTATGCTGAATATTGAGCTTTTTACCAATTGAGTTTTTTATGAGTTCTCCTGCCCCTTTAACCACTTCAACTGTTTTTTGTAAAAGGCACTCAAGGTCTTTTATATCCATAATTCGTAATCTTTATCCATTTTTATTTAGTTAATAAAGACTTGAGAGTATGTTTTCTCATTTTCCATGGCTATCCCAGTCCCCCTAACAACAGTAGTCAAGGGATCGTCGTCCACCACAACATTTATATTGGCCCTCTCCATTATTAATCTATCAAGTCCCTTTAAAAGGGCACCTCCTCCTGCAAGCAAAATCCCATTCTGGGCAACGTCTGCAACAAGTTGTGGAGATGTCTTCTCAAGTGCCCTTATAACTGAATCTACAATTATATCAACTGGTTCTTTAATACACCTAAAAACCTCTTCCTCTGTCAACTCTATCATAGATGGAGCCCCATTCATGATATTCTTGCCCGTTATCTTCATCACCTTCGTCTCTTCACCTGGCACATAGTAAGCACAGCCTAACTTTATCTTGATCTGTTCGGCTAAATTCTCGCCAATTAACACCTTATATTCTTCTTTTAAGTACCTCTGGATGGCTTCATTTAGTTCATCTCCAGCCACCCGAACAGATTCTGCATATGCCACAGCAGATAAAGATATTACTGCAACTTCTGTTGTTCCTCCCCCAATATCCACCACCATATTCCCAACAGGTTTTTCAATTGGGAGCTGGGCACCTATTGCTGCTGCCATGGGCTCTTCAATTAGCTTTACCTCCCTGGCACCAGCCTGCTGGGCAGACTCTATAACTGCACGCATCTCCACCTGGGTAATTCCCGTGGGTACACAGATGACCATTTTGGGTTTCACCAGTTGCAGCCCCTTAATGACCTTTTTTATAAAATAGGAAATCATTATTTTGGTTACTTCAAAATCTGCAATAACCCCATCTTTTAAAGGCCTAACCGCCCTTATCTTTTCTGGGGTCCTTCCCAAAAATTCCTTTGCCTCTGTTCCAACTGCTAACACCTTAGCTGTCCTTGCATCCAATGCCACTACTGACGGCTCGTTAAGTACAATTCCGTCCCTTCCTGTATACAAAAGGGTATTGGCTGTTCCAAGGTCCATGGCCAGATCTTTGCCAAAAAAATTGAGAATCTTTTTTAAAAACATTTCTACCTTCCCTTTTTCCTGTTCCTCAATTTATTTTTCAAGTACAAATTCTCTAGAAACAGTGACAAATGATCAATTAGAAGTTGAAAAAATTCTGACATGGAATTTGTAATTATTTTTTTATCCTTATCTAAAAATACCAGGACTCCTCTGGTCTTAAAATTTACTATTATGGGCAAACAAACAATGGTCTTCACCCTCTCTTTTATAGAAGGAATTCCCAAAAGGGAACCAATGGGTCTTGGGTCTTCATCATCACTCAAAACAATGGCCTTATGATTTTTGAACACCCATCCAATGAGCCCACTATTTATGCTGAACTTCTCACCTTTAAACCTTTCCAGACCAACTATTATATCACTGACTTTTTCAAGATAATAGCCAGTCCCCCGCTCGTCCCTGGAGGCAAACAAAGAGTGCATAAATCCTGTATATAGACATAATATCTTAAGCAAGTTGTCTAAATATTCATTCCACTTTGGATATTTTTGTTTTAATCCACAAATCAATTTTAGGCCATTATAAAAATTCTCCGTCTCCCAGGAAGAACTCAATTTATCCCTCACTTCTATAAATTCAGAGGCAAGACCAGCAAATTGTCTTAAAATCTTTTGGTCCTTTGGTGTGAAGGTATAGGTCTTTTTGCTGTCAACACATAAAACTCCCCTACTGTTTTTAAGGGGCACGCCCATAAAGGACTTTACATTTTCTTCCTCTCCCTTTAAATAATAACAAAGCCTCCTCTTTTCCCTGGAAAAATCATTTATAACTAAGGTTTTCTTGTTTTTTAAGATCCAGCCCACTAGCCCCTTTCCCTGGACTACTACAGATGTTTTGTCCACATTATCTCCAAGACTAAAATATGAAGCCATTCTATATTTTGGACCCACATCTTTTAGATACAAAACACTACTATACCCATTAAATACACTACTTACACATTGAAGCAGGTGGTCATAAAAAGAGGAATTTTTCATTACCTCTTAAACCTTCTCTGAAAATAAAACTCTATGCTCCTGTTATAGGTTTTTTCCTCTTCTTCAGTGAAATAACAGGCAGGCAACTCACCTCTAAGCCTATGGTATCTAATACATTCACAGCATATTCCATGTCTTGAGCAAGATGGATAGGTACATGGGCAATACTCAGAATTTAGCTTATATCTGGGACACTTTTCCTTTTTTTCCATTTTAGTCTCCTTTTCCATCACTTTGGTTAAAGTCAAAATTTAGGCAGGAACCTCTGGTTGGATACGTCCTAAAATTTTTAAGAGATTAAATATGCAAGGTCAAGGTGAAAGTGCTCTACTTTTTTGTAAGCATAAATATTCCATAAATTGCAAAAAAATTTGGGAAAAACCTAACTACCTTACCGTATTCTTCGTGGTGATATGTGCTTATATTTTTCTCCTTTTCAATCTTAAAGCCAAATATTCCACAAAATCTCTTAAAATCTGTTATACTTATCCTCCTGATATTTGGGGTATCAAACCACTCATAGGGGAGCTCCCTGGAGATTGGAGCCCTTCCCTTTAAAAAGAAATAAATCCTATTTTTATAATGACTGTAATTTGGAAAACTCACAATCCCCTTTTTCCCCACCCTTAGCATCTCTGAAATCAACCAAGCTGGACGGTTCACCTGTTGCAAGGTCTGGGACAATATTACATAATCAAAGGTATTATCTGCATAATCTAATATCTCTTCATTTATATCTCCCTGTATCACATTGACTCCCTTTAAGATTCCCTGGGTCACCTTTTCTTCGTCTATCTCAATTCCTGTACCCTCTACATTTTTCTGTTGAATCAAATATTGAAGCAAGACACCACTTCCACACCCAAGGTCAAGCACCTTGCTAGAGGGATTAATCCATTCTGCTATGGTCTTTAAGTCAAATCTCATTATTAATATCCCGATAAAGTTCAATGTTCAACGTTCAAGCACCAGTGTTGAACACGTAGGGCTAGCAACTTATAAAATTATTTAACTTTGAATATCATTTCAGTCATAGTAACCAATTTTACTTAGAATAAAGTTTTTCCAAAAATGCCTTAACTAGGCTTGATAGTTTTGGATTTGGAACCAAAAAGGAATCATGTCCATAGTCTATTTGGATCTCGCAAAAATTTACCTCTAATCCATTTTTTTTCATGGCCTTTACCATCTCCTTTGACTGATAAGTGGGATAGAGCCAATCAGAACTAAATGAAACAACCAAAAACTTTGCCCTTGCCTTTGACATGGCCAATGCAAGTGAGCCTTTGCCATGGGTCTCTGCAAGATTAAAATAATCTGTTGCACGGGTTAGATACAAAAAAGAATTTGCATCAAATCTACTTACAAATTTTTCACCTTGATACCTGAGATAATTAGATACTTGAAAATCTGTCTCAAATACACCTGAGCTGAACCCTCTCTGGGTTGAGGGGTTAATCCCTTTTTGAATATTTCTGTCAAACTTACGCCTAAGTGCCACGTCAGACAAATAAGTAACATGTCCAATCATTCTGGCCACCGCCTGTCCATGTACAGGAGGAACAGAAGAATAGTAGTCTCCATTATTCCAATTGGGATCGCTCATAATGGCCTGCCTGGCCACTTCATTAAATGCTATTGCCATTGCTGAATGTTTTGCAGTTGTGGCAATTAAAATTGCGCCCTCCACCATCTCTGGGTATCTAACGCTCCACTCAAGGGCCTGCATACCCCCCATGGAACCACCTATTACAGCTAGAACTTTCTCTATTCCCAGGTGTTCAAGTAGCCTTTTTTGCGCCCTCACCATATCCCCTATACACAACAATGGGAACCTTACCCCATAGGGCTTATTAGTCCGTGGATCAATGGAACTTGGACCAGTGGAGCCCATACAGCCTCCAATAACATTGGAACACACCACAAAAAATTTATTTGTATCAATTGCCTTAGATGGACCAATCATTATATCCCACCATCCAGGCCTTGCATCATCCTCTCTGTAATATCCTGCTGCATGGGAGTCACCAGTCAGGGCATGGAGAACTAACACACAGTTTGATTTGTCTTTATTTAGGTTACCATAGGTCTCATATGCAATGGTAATGGGCCCCAATTTTTGACCACTTTCAAAAATAAATTCATCCGGGGAATGTGCGAATGTGTAATAGCGTTTTTCAACAAGTCCCACAGAATTTTTATCTATATCCATAACAGTCCCAATATGTTAAAGCCAACACCCATGTTGGCTTGATTTTTCGCATATTTTGTGAGAAAGGATAGAAGTTTTCTGCACAACTAAAGGTATCAAACCACCCC
Source organism: Desulfothermus okinawensis JCM 13304 (assembly GCF_054654515.1). Lineage (NCBI taxonomy): Bacteria > Pseudomonadati > Thermodesulfobacteriota > Desulfovibrionia > Desulfovibrionales > Desulfothermaceae > Desulfothermus > Desulfothermus okinawensis. The sequence continues at coordinate 29,541 of NZ_BAAIEW010000019.1, forward strand.
TTAATATTCAAGAAATTATAAATAACACAGGGAGAGCTAACCATGACACTTTCAGATAAAATTCTCAAGATAAAAGACAAATTAAAGAATGATCTATGTATACTCGCCCACCACTATGAAAGCGATAATATTGTAACACACGCAGACTTTATTGGGGACTCGTTAGAACTGGCACGAAAAGTACCATCTCTTCAAGCCAAATACATAGTTATGTGCGGTGTATATTTTATGGCAGAATCAACAGCTATTTTGGCCAACGACTCCCAACAAATATTTATTCCTGAAAAAAACGCTGGTTGTACCTTAGCAGACCTTGCCCCAGCCAAGTTAATAGAGATCACCCTCTCCAGTTTAAACGAAAAAAGAAAAATTATCCCGATTGCATACGTAAACACATCTGCAAAGGTAAAGGCCATTTGTGGAAAATTTGGCGGAAGTGTGTGTACTTCTGCAAATTCCGTGACTATGTTAAAATGGGCATTGGAAAACAGCGATGGGGTATTATTTTTACCAGACAGGAATCTGGCCATAAACACTGCCAGGGCCATTGGAATAGGTGAAGGAGAAATATCCTATTTAGAAGGAGATCTTTTTAATAAGAAGTATAAACTCTATATTTGGCCAGGACACTGTGATGTCCACCTAAATTTCAGGAAACAACACATACAGTATTTTAGGACCAAAAACCCAGATGCCAGGATAATTGTTCACCCCGAATGTGCTCCTGAGGTGGTTGAAGGGGCTGATGAGTGGGGTTCAACCTCAAAAATCATAAAATTCGTAAGCTCACAACCAAAAGGGAGCAAAATAGCCATAGGAACAGAAATCAATTTGGTGAACCGCCTAAAAAAACAACACAAGGATAAAGAAATATATCCGTTATTTTCCACTAGCTGCAAATACATGGAAATGATAAGTGAGTCTAATTTGCTATCTCTCCTGAAAAATTTAGATACAAAAAAACAGGTGTATGTAGATGTAAAAACCAAGGAATTGGCCAGGATTGCTATTTCAAAAATGCTTGAAGTCTGCCAGTAACGTATTTGTGCAAACTAATATTAATAGCTAATTTTTTTGTACTTGTATGTTTTTATTTTTTTTGTTAAACAGGCTGACGCTTGCTTAAAAAAGGGGTGTTCATATGAGACAAAAGATATCATTAAAACTAACTATTTTAATAGCTATTTTTTTTAGCTTCAGTCTATTTTGTTTTGCCCAAGAGGATATGAAGTTTATAAAGTCCCCAGCTTTTAAATCCCATCAAAGGCCACCAGCTATATTTGAACACGACAAACACAATGAAAAGGCTGAAATTTATGACTGTTCCGTGTGTCACCATGTGTACGAAAATGGAAAACTGGTGGAGGGGGGGATGAGCGTTGGGCAACCATGCTCTGATTGCCATAAACTGAAAAAGACAAAGGAAAATAGAATACCTTTAATGGATGCCTATCACAAACAATGTATTACCTGTCACCAAAAAAGAAAAAAAGGCCCACTTGCTTGTGGTGAATGTCATGTCAAAAAATAAATTTTTCTTAATTTTCTTATTATTAGCCATTTTGTTTCCAATAAATGCATTTGCCTGGGGACCTGGTTTCCATCTGTCCCTTGGATTATATGTTTTTGACAATTTAAACTTATTGTTACCTAACGTAGCAGATACTATTATTAAATTTCCATATCATTTTCTATATGGGTGTATAAGTCCTGATGTCCTTATTGGGAAAGGGAAAAAGATATCAAAGGCCCCGTCTCATAATTGGAATACTGGATTTAAGCTATTACAATCAGAATCTATACACGTTAAATCTTATGCATTTGGCTATTTAACACACCTTGCATCTGATGTTATTGCCCATAACTATTTCATACCAAACATGTTACAACTATTTAAATTAAATAGAGGTAAAGTCTTTCACGTGTTGATAGAAGGGATAATAGATAGATCCTTAAATACTAATCCAGATATACTAAATGATCTTATGAAAAGTAATTTTAAAGAGATAGATTTATTGCTAATAAAAACAATAAAAAACAAGAAATCTACCTTTAAAATAAAAAAGATGATCTTTAAAAAAGGTGTATCCTTAAATTTCACAAAACCCTTAAACAGGTCAAATAAATTAAATGGTGGTTTAATTGAAAAAAAACTCTATGGTTCTTGGGATTATGTCCAGGATATGTTCAAATTATCTAAAAAATCAGCAATTGAAATTTTAAATAAGCAAAATATCTCAGATCTTAAAAATTATGATCCAATGGGTTTTAAAAATCTAGGACTTGCAAAAAAAAGCAATAAAATTTTCTTCAAAAATAGATATAAGGGCGTGGTGCCCTTTTTTGTTCCGTCAATGTATATTCTAAACCTTTAAAACAAAAAAGTGAGTATGGCCATGAGCAAGCTCAAAAAAATTTTAGAACAAGGTCATTTTGCGCTTACAGGGGAATTGGGACCTCCCAGGGGAGCCAATGTAGAGGTGGTCAAGAAAAAGGCTACATATTTAAAGGGAATTGTTGATGCAGTTAATATAACTGACAACCAGACAGCAGTGGTGAGGATGTCCAGCTGGGCAACATCTCTTTTGGTGTTGCAGGAAGGTCTTGAGCCTGTATACCAAATGGTTTGCAGGGATAGAAACAGGCTTGCAATGCAGGCAGATATCCTTGGAGCCTATGCCCATGGGATTAGAAATATCCTCTGTCTAACAGGAGACCATCAGCAATTTGGGGACCATCCCTTTGCAAAGGGTGTATTTGACATTGACTCAATTCAACTCATATCCACAGTAAAAAAACTAAGGGATGAAGAAAAGTTCCTCTCTGGCGCAGACATAGACGGTGCTCCCAAGGAAATGTTTATAGGGGCCGCAGCAAATCCCTTTGCAGAACCTTTAGAGTGGAGAATACACAGGCTTGCCAAGAAGGTGGAAGCAGGTGCCCAATTTATCCAAACCCAGTGTATCTATAACATGAACAGGATGAGGGAGTGGATAAAACAGGCAAATGATATGGGTCTAACTGAAAAGGTCTATATCTTGGCTGGAATAACTCCAATGAAGAGCGTGGGTATGGCAAAATATATGCAGACCAAGGTCCCTGGTATGGATGTTCCCGATGAAATAATAAAAAGGCTAAAAGGGGTACCCAAAAAGGATCAGGCCAAGGAAGGGATAAAGATAGCATGCGAGATGATTGAAGAGTTCAAAGAGATGAAGGGAATTGCTGGGGTACATCTAATGGCCATTGAGTGGGAACACAAGGTCCCAGAAATAGCTGAGATGGCAAAACTACTTCCCAGACCAGAAGTTTAAAAGAAAAATCAACTTTGTTTTATGCAGGAGGCAAGACAAATTGGTCTTGACCTCCTGTTTTTATTTTATTCAAATAAGGTCCATTAACATATAAGGAGCATACACAATGGATCATGCAACAATTAAACATAGAGAAAAAAAATTTCTGTTTAATACTTATGGACGGTATCCTATTTCAATAAAGGAGGGAAGGGGTACAAAGCTATATGACTTTGAGGGAAGAGAGTACACCGACCTTCTTTCTGGAATAGCAGTGTGTAATTTGGGACACGCTCATCCTGAAATTGCTCAGACAATAGCAGACCAGGCAAAAAAACTGGTCCATGTTAGCAATCTCTTCTATACAAAGGAGCAAATAGATCTAGCTGAGACACTTATCAATACAACAGGTCATCTATCACGGGTGTTTTTCTGTAACTCGGGAGCAGAAGCAAATGAGGCAGCAATAAAACTGGCTAGAAGATACTTTAACAAAATTAAAAATCTAGATAGATATGAAATTATAACCTTACATGGATCATTTCATGGAAGGACATATGCCACCATGAGTGCCACAGGCCAAGACAAAATAAAGGACGGATTTTCGCCTCTTTTACCAGGATTTTTACACGCAAGGCCAAATGACTTAATGGATATTGAATCAAAGATCAGTGATAAAACTGCGGCAATTATGATTGAAGTGATACAAGGAGAAGGAGGGGTAAAACCCCTTGATATAGATTTTGTTAAGGGAATAGAAGACATTTGCCAAAAAAAAGGTCTTCTGTTTATTATTGATGAGATACAAACTGGTATTGGTAGGACAGGGAAGATGTGGGGATTTGAGCACTATGATGTAAGGCCCCATATTATCACATGTGCCAAGGCACTTGCCAATGGACTTCCAATAGGCGCTATGATGGCCACAGAGGAAGTGGCAAAGGCATTTGTCCCAGGGACCCATGCCACTACCTTTGGAGGTGGTCCCCTTGTATGTAGGGCCGCCTTAAAGGTCCTTGAGATAATTTCCAGAGACAATTTAATTGACAAAGCACGAGACCTTGGAGATTTTACCCTATCTAGGTTTAAAAAACTTAAAGAAAGATATTCCAATTTAGTTGGGGAAGTAAGGGGAAAGGGACTTATGCTGGGCATTGAATTGACAGGACAAGTGGATGCAAAAAGGGTCTTTGACTCAATTATTCATGGGGGCTTTATTGTAAATCTCACCCAGGGAAACACCTTGCGGCTTTTGCCACCACTTATTACACAAGAATTTGAACTAAAAGCATTTGTTGAACTTTTGGATAGAATCTTGGCATCAAATATCAAAACTAAGTCCTAAAGGATGCGTAGAGGATTCTGTTCTGATAATAGAGACAGGGATAGTTGTTTAGTTCTCAATATTAGGGCTTAATACCTGGCATTCAAAAAAATCTATGAAAAAAATATATTCAGTACTACAAATTAAAAGTAATAATCAGATAATGGAGGAAGTTGAATTATTTTTGGCTGAAAATATATCGTGGGGATGGGAAGAAGAAAAAAACTTAATCAAAATATATTTTAACTCCCCTGAAAGGGCAAAAAAATTTGCAGAGAGAATAAAAAAATATTTTCCTATAGGTGATGTAAATATCACAAAATATATTGACCAGGATTGGTCAAAGGAGTGGAAAAAATACTTCAGGCCAATGGAGGTTGAAGATTTTAAAATTATTCCATCTTGGGAAAAAGGGAAAATTGGTGTTAAAAAAGACCAAATTCCAATCTACATATATCCTGAAATGGCCTTTGGTACAGGCCACCATCCCACAACAAAGCTGTGTATTAAGTCTCTTTATACCTTGCATAAAAATGGAGTCATCAAAAATGAAGATGTGTTCCTGGATGTTGGCACGGGCTCTGGGATCCTCTCAATAGCTGCCTCCTTACTTGGCTTACACGGTGTTTCCCTTGATATAGACCCAATTGTTCTTGAAAACTTCAAAAAAAATTTTGCGTTAAATGGGCTGTCTCTTCCATTATTTTTCATTGGCACCATAGCCAGTATAAAAGACACAAAAAAATTTAACTTGATTATGGCAAATATCCTCCTTGAACCCATCTTAGAGCTAAAAAAAAATTTTTTAGCTCTCCTCAAATCAAATGGATACATAATAATATCAGGCATATTAAATGAACAAGAAAATCCAGTTATTGACTCATACAAAGCCCAGTTAGACTCTAATGGTTCAATATTAGAGGTTGTGGATATTATGAGAGAAGGCGAATGGTCATCAATTATATTTAGGAAGGAATAGATCATGGTAAAGGGCTATAATGTTATCTTAACCAAGATGTACAATAAAATGTATGAGGAACTGGGGCCAAGCTATTGGTGGCCAGGGGACACTGTTTTTGAAATCTGCGTTGGGGCAATACTGACCCAAAATACTAACTGGAATAATGTGGAAAAGGCAATATTTAATCTCAAATCAAATAACTTACTAACCCCCAAAAAACTATTTTTCCTAGACAATGATGAACTAGCTAACTTTATTAGACCTGCTGGATATTTCAGGATAAAAACAACTAGACTCAAGAACTTCCTTTTATTTTTGAAGCAAGAGGTAAATTTTGAAATTGAAAGATTAAAAGGTTATTCCTTATATGATCTTAGAAATAAACTCTTACGAGTAAAAGGCATAGGTCCAGAGACAGCAGACTCAATGTTATTATATGCATTTGAAAAGGAAATTTTTGTGGTTGATGCATACACCCACAGGATATTTAATAGACATTCACTAATTGGAGATGAAGTATCGTATGAAGCGTTGCAGGAATTTTGTATGAATAACATACCCAAAGATATTCAAATATATAAAGAATTCCATGCCCTTTTGGTTAGAATAGGGAAAAAATGGTGTAAAAAGAAAAAGAGTAACTGTCATGGATGTCCCTTATATGGATTAAATTAGATATGAAAAGGAAAATTGTCCTGCCTTTTATATTTTTCTTTATCATATTTGCTCCACAAAGATCCCTTGGTGTTAACAACATCTACAAAAAACAATTGAGCAAAAAAAAATCAGAGTTAAGTAATAAGCAAAAGGAATTAAAGGCATTAAAATCAAAAGAAAAGAAAATTTATAAAAATATATTGAATTTAGAAAAAAATATAGAAAAAATTAAAATAGCAATAGAAAATAATAATAAACAACTAAAATCCCTTCAAGAAAAAGAAATAAATTTTAAAAAAGATATTGCAGACATCCAAAAGAATATTAGAGAAAAATCTAAATACTTAAGTAAAATCTTAAACCTTTTGTGGGATACCTACTTAAAAAAATACTATTTGTCTAGTCCCCTAGATTTTAAAGATATACAGCTAAAATACATATGGCTAGAAGACATATATAAAAATTACAACAAGAGATTAGCAGAAATTAGAGAAAAACAAAAGCTACTGAACATTCAGAAGAAAAAACTTGAAATTTTAAAAGAGCAAATAAAATTAAAAACTGAAAAAATCCAAGCCCAAAAGGATGAACTATTAAAAGAAAAAATGGTGCTCTTTTCCAGATTACAAAATATAAGGGCCCAGTCCATAAAAAAAGAAAAACAACTGGAAGAGATAATTGATACAGTTGAAAGGCTAAAATATAATCTAAAAATACTCAAGACAAAAAAATTTCAAGAAGCAAAGGGATTTCTCCCCTGGCCTGTTAAACCGAGTAAGTTCAAACGAGTTAAAAAGGGTATAGTGATATTTGCCCCCCAAGGAACCAAAGTAATATCTTGTTTTTTTGGGAAGGTAGTGTTCCAGGACAAGCTAAGGGGCTTTGGAAATGTTGTAATAATCTATCATGGTGATGGCTATTACACCTTATATGCCTTTTTATCAAAGGTATTTGTAAACATGGGACAGATAGTTGAAAGGTCTGAGACAATTGGAGAGGTGGGGTTTTCCCCATTTGTCAAGACATATGGACTTTATCTTGAAATCAGAAAGGGGAAAAGACCCATTGATCCAGAAAAATGGCTGAGGAGAACTTAAGACTTTTTAGATTCTACTTTCTTAAAATTTAAATTTATCCACTTAAGATAATGGGTTAAAAAAGATTTTATTTCCTCTATTTGGCCCTTAGAATACCCCAGCCCTGGTATTACAGCATCTGGAGGAGATAGGGTAGATGAGATGACAAAAATAATCCTTTTATGTTTTGATACATAATAAAACCCGCCTATACACTTGACCCACGCATTTTGAAATTTACCAAAATATAGTGTCCAGGTGAGGGGATTTTTCTTATGGAAAAATCGATCATATACAAAATAGTTATCCCCCACCTCATATGGAACCTTTTTGAACTTTGAACTCATGTTTTCTTGAAATATCAAGTTAATAAACACCCCTTTCTCATTTTTTAAAAAAAATGAATGGATAATTGATGGACCAAATATCTTTTTTTGGTTTGATATTACCTTAAATCCAAAAGGGATATACAGATTCAGCCCAAACCCATTTATCTTTTTTCCATGCACACTGGCTAAATCAACTGCCTTTTTTCTATTTTGCTCATCTGCAAGGGGGATATTTGTCCATCCCTTTTGATAAAGACACCTTTTATACGCAAGTATAAATGTCTCTAAGTCTTCTTTTTTTCCGCCAACAGTTGCATCCTTGGCAAGTAGGTGGGCAATTGATAGACACTCTCTTTCATCCCTATTAAAGTCCCATTGACTTGCTCCAGGTTTATACCACCTGGTCTTTCCACAACCAGTTAATATTAATATTAAAATTAAAACAACTATTTTTTTCATCACTGTGTCTTTAACTCATCTAAATGGCGTTTTATATAATCAGGGGTGTGCCAGGGATTTAGGGGATATAGATACCTTGGTTGTTCTACTGTCTGTCCCTGATCCCTGGTAAAGCTGGTTATTCCATAGGTAAGCCAACCCCTTTTCTCTTTATTGGAAAATACCGCAAATGGAATGGAAATATACACTCCCTTTTCTTCAGCATTTCTATTTTTTTTAGATTTGAACACAGAGGTATCTGTCTTTGTATACCACGCCCCCACTGTGAAATATTTAAACGACCTCCTTAGAATAAACTTAATGCCCTTATCACCAGCTAAAAATCTACCTATCTTAAAGCCACCCTCCAATCCCTGGGATGGCCACAACTGAAAATATGTATTCAAAAATGCAGTATAAAAGGTGGGACTATCTTTTTTTATGCTAAAATTATTGTCAATATCTCTTTTTTTGACCACTTCTGATTCAAAGCCAAAACCCATTTTTCCTTGTCTAAAAAAACGAAACCCCTCAATACCTATACCTGCATATCCATATTCAAAATATCCCACTGCACCTCTAACTAAAAAAGAATAGGGCAATTCCACGATCTGGTCCATTGCCAGTTGAGTTAGTCTAGGTTTTGAATTCTTCTCATATAAGACCATATCTGTTCTAGTTGGTTCAGGCTCTAAGGGAGGATATATGAGTTCATCATACTGGTTGAAAAGTGTTACTTCCAGTTCGCTCTTAATAAGGGTTGTATCAGTTGGGTACAAGTTTAAGGAGGTCCTTAATATCCCTTTGTGTTTAAAAAAACCTGCCCTGTTGTTTAAAAATGTATAGATCTTAGGCTCAATTTTTATTGACCACCATTTCTCTTTAGGTGAAACAAAGCTTGATACGTTTTTGTCTTTTAAAAATTCATTTAAGTTCTTGCCTTTATATAGATCTACGTCCGAATAGTTCAGAAAATTTTTTTTATCCACTTTACTCTGTAAAAAGGCCTGGATATTCTCCCTAGTTGTCTTAATACTAACCAATATCTGTGTATGTTCTTTTAAATTAATGTACAAATTCTTTATCCTTGGAGGACACAAGATATCTATTACTTCAAATACACGCCTAATGGCCCTGAGATTGGATATATACTTTGAATTTGCTGCTTCTATCCAAACAGAACTATCCCCAACAGCTACTCTAACCTCAATAAATCCATCCTTTTCTAATTCTGATGCTAAGATCTTTGCAAGATCTTCATTAGTAGCAAAATATGATTTGTATCTTAATTTTTCATACGGCCTGTAGTTTGGTTCTTTTTTCCACCCCAAAAACCCCTCAGGATTAAGAGGAAGATCAACATTTATCCCAAGTGCGCCCCAACTTCCTCTCATGTAGGCCAGCTTTGCATAAATAGATGAGCCAATTCTGTATTTTATCCCAAAATTTAAAGGAATTTTGCTGTTGTCTCTTTTTACTCCAGTTTTTTTTATATCCCTATAACCAAACATATTATCATAATCTATGCTTGAATATTCTGCGGTAAACGTTAGATTTGGAGTTGCGTGATATTCAACCCCACCAAATGGTTTGGTTTTTCTAAAAGGTGAAGATAAGAGAAAGGAAAGGGCCGTATCCCTCCCCCACTCTGAGTTCCCGTTTGGTTTTACAAAAAATTCCCCTGCAAGTACCCCCTGTCCAAGCCCAAAGGTTACATCCAAATTTTTAATCATCTTGGAAAAAACGATATATCTTTGGGCAAACAGGGCTGTTCCTGTTGCATCAAAAGCGCCTATTGCAACTTGTGGGAAAAAATCCTTTTCCCTTAAAAGGACTAACCTTGCCCCAGCAGATCTATCTTTATAATGGCCATAGCCATAACCTTTAAAGGCATCTATGGTGCTTATCTCTGTGAATTGTCCGTGAAATTCTATTCTGTCAAAAAATCCAATTGCTCCACCGTAGTAAGAATAGGGAGAACTGTGGCCATAATTAAATCTAATATGCCAGTCAGGGATAATACGGGCATTTGGCATCTGCAAAAGCCCTGTATAGCATTCAAGGGAACCTAAGGGCTCCTCATAATTGAAACCCATACCAAAGGAAGGAATGAGCAATATGACAATGAGACAAAAAACAACCTTACTGGGCATTCTCAAACTTTCTAAGCCTGGCATTGGATAAAAATTCCAGGAAAAAGACAAGAAAGATGGACAAAAATAAGCTTGTTACTATTGTTACCGCACATATTAGCGTCCTCTTGGGCTTATATTTCTTTTCTGGGATATAGGGAGGATCTAACACTTTAAAATTTATCACCTCTTTTGCCTCAGCAATCTTTGCCAGCTCATATTGTTTTCTAAGCTCAGTATAAACAGTTTGAGCTGCAAGCCTTTCCCTTGTAATCTCTGCTAAAGTTAGTTTTTTAGTGGGAATCTGCTTTTCCCAATATTCCAGTTCCTTTTTTGCCTTTGCAAGTTGTTTTTCTACAAATAGCCTCTCTCTTTTGGCATCTGTTTCATATTCTTCATTTAAATAGTGTGTTAGTTCATCTATTACCCTCTGTAGCATAAGCGCAGCAAACTTTGGATCCTTACTCTCCCAGCTGATTGTTATAAGACCTGTTTTTTTGTCCTGTGAAACCTCATATATATCGTCCAATTTTTTTTCCTGTATGGCCAAAACAGGAGTTGGGATATCTTCTTCATCATCAACATCCCAAGTTTGCTTTTCCTCGTCCCACAGATTATCATATAATATAGGGAGTAAATTATATTTTTTAATTAACCTCAGTTTTAAATTATCGCTCTTTAGAAATGAAACAATTAAGGTTGATTTATCTTCACTGCCAGTTATTCCACTTAAATTAATTGGTATAGGCAAAGAGCTCACAAGACTACTTAAACCACTGCCACTTCCAGAAGACGCAGGGATTAGTACTGCCTGGGATCTGTAAATAACAGGCAGGACAAATAAAGTTATAATAACTGCCAAAAGGGTTGCACCAAAGGTAATAGCCCCAATTAACTTTCTTCTTTTCCATATTGTGTCCCACAACTCCAATAGGTCTATTTCATCCTCTTCCCACTCGGGAGGATTTACTACAACTGGGTATGCATATCTCTTATCTATATTTTGATCATGGCTATTTTCCATATATCTTATCTCCTAAAGGGCTGCAATTGCAACGCCGGCAGTGGTAGCGATTTTAAACACAATGTCTGATATATCTTTAATTAACCTAAGATATGGAACCCTTTCAAAATTTTCTGGAACAACAATTGTATCTCCTGGCATTGGTTTGTAATTTTCAAAGCTACTAAAAAAACCAACCTGCTGCCTTGAATACACCTCACCATTTGCCTTTAAAACATATATGTAGTCTTTGTCTGCTGTCTTTGTGGGCCCTCCTGAAAGTTTCAAATATTCGCCCAAGGTCTTTCCAGGCTCATATAAAAATGCACCAGGTGAATATACACTCCCCATTACTGCAACAAAATTTGGCCTCTTTGGAATAATGAGCTCATCCCCATCATCAAGTGCAAAATCATATTTTGAACCTTTAAATGAAGCTAAATCTGTCAACAAAATAGTAATTCTCCCTTCTGGCTTTATTGTTTTAAGTTTATTAATAAATCCTTTAATACTTAATTGCGCAGCCTTATATGACTCAACTTCTTCCTTTGTTACGGCAGATTGGAGTCCCTCAGTTATGGACTGGTTAGCCCTAAGCTCTAATTCCCCAATCAGGTCATCTAAACTTTTTTGTTGTATCTCCCTTGCCCTTTGATTTAAAAACTTTGCCCCATAAAAATAGGCATCTTTGGTAAACCCTCCGGCCCTTATTATTAAATCTGATAGTTTTTCTCCATCTCTGATCCTATAGGTACCCGGAAATTTTACCTCACCTTTTATTGTAACTGTCTTTAAAACATATGCATCTTTTACAATGGGCACAAATACATAGTCCATTGGCTCAAGGGTTATAGAATTGGTCTTGGACATATCCACGTTTAGGTGAATAGTCTTCACCTCTGTATTTGTTATTATCTGTCTAGAGAGATCAATCTTTTCCTTATTTACACCCTTTTTAAATCCCCCTGCCAATGCAATTAAGTCAGAAACTGTCATACCAGGATGGTACTCATACGTACCTGGCTTCCACACAGCACCCATTATAGTGACATTATACTTTATTCCAAAATCATCTAAACTCAAAATCTTTACCCTGTCATAGGGTTTCATATCCATATCAAATTTTTTTTCCAATACTTTTTCAAGGGGAATCCTCTGTACCCTGAACTGGGTAGATTTCTCATCATATCTGTATAAAAGACAATAGTCAGTTATTGCCCTGGGTTTTAATATCTCTCTTGAATACAAAATATCGGATAATTTTAACCCCTTTTTGTATTTAAACACCTCTTCACGCCACACGTGGCCCTCTAGTTTTACTGTCTTTGGCCACTCATTGAGAATGTATTTTACTTCTAAAAGATCTCCATCTTTTATAGGTGTATTTTTCCACAAACCCTGAGCATCACACTCTATGTCTTTAATTACAAATTCCTTATTATCTTTATACCTCCTTAAATATACCCTACTGAGGGACCCTTGAGGAAGTACATCCCCCGTGGTCTTTAAGATATCTCCAATATCCTTTTCACCCGATATCTCATAAATCCCTGGTTGTTTTACTGCTCCCATTAAGGCAATGGTAGATCCAATTGGTGGGACAAACACAACATCCTTATCCTTTAGGATAATGTCAGATGAGGTATCTCCCTTTAAAATAAAATCATAGAGATCCACTTTTTTAAATAGTTTGTTGTCTCTGTAAATATAAATCTTTCTCAAACTACCAGTTTTTTCCACGCCGCCAGCATACACCAGAGCGTTAAATGCAGTGGAAAAGGCAGGCAACATATATAGCCCAGGAGAATTCACTGCACCTAAGATATACACCTCTACACTTCTCAGCTCACTTAAACTCACCTTGAGCTTAATACCCTGGGCATACTTTTTTGCCTCTTTAAAAATAAAATCCCTTGCGCCTTTTAGCTTAAGGCCAGATACAGTCAATACTCCTATTTTGGGGACATCAATGGTGCCGTCCCTGTCCACAGTACACTCATATTCACTGTCCACATCAGTGCCCCATATTCTTATCTTTAATTTATCACCTGGACCAAGGATATAATTTTCATCTGGAACTGCCAGTTTTGTGAGTTGAGGAGAGACATTGGCAAAAAGATTATACCCAAATTGCTTTAAATTTTTTTGTTTTTCACCAAAATATCTATCCCTATATAAAGACTCTATTCGAGAAACCCCTTTTAACTCTTTTACTGCCTCTTTCTTGTTCTTAACCGGAGCCTTTACTGTTTTATTCTCCAAGGAGCCCTTTGTTGGAGAGCCAGGAATAGACGTTGAAGGCAACTTACCTGAGTCTATCATTTGCTGCAACTGCTGAAGTTGAGACGGACTTAGACTTTGAAGGAGGCTCAAATCTTGGGCAAACAACCCCTTTTGAGCAAACAAGAGACACAACACCACTGCAAAACAAAAGTATTTTTTCATACTAAACCTCTATCTATATAAAAAAAAAGGTCGTCCCAACACAGGACGACCCCTTTAAAAAAAATTCTGCCCATTAATGACCATGACCGTGACCGTGACCAGTTAGTTCTGAATTGCCACTGGATGACGCTGCAGCCGCTATTCCTGCTGCTGCAGCAGCCACTGCTACTCCTGCAGCTACCATACCTGCAGTTAAACCAGCACCTGCTGCCGCAACACCCCCGGCAGCTGCGGCACCTGCAGCCGCTCCTCCAGCAGCACCAGCACCAGCTGCTGTTCCTCCAGCTGCAGCACCTCCTGCTGCACCACCGGCTCCAGCTCCGCCGGCACTACCCCCTGCAGCTGCTCCTCCAGCACCTGCTGCAGGAGCAGCCATACCCATGGGTGCACCTAAAAATAACATGGCACCAACCAATAAAATTGATATTAATCTTTTCATCACTCTGACCCCCTTTTTTTCATTATGTTACACGTTGTTCTATTTATATACCAAGAAAAAAACTTTTGTCAACAAACAATTTCATAGCTCCAAATTGGTTAATGGCAAATTATTATTTCTTTAAATTTGTTCTTCGAAACTTTAGACCTAGGGCATGTAGTGACAGTGATCCCTAAAAGTAAATACAAATTTTTAATAAAATAAGATAGAGTTAGTAATCATTTTTATTCTAATTCTATTATTCAATTTGGTCGCAACAGACCTAGACAATCTTTTTCTGAATTGGTGAATCTATTGCCGCCTTTGGAGTTACCCTGAAGAAAAAGTAATTTTAACCCCATACCACTAAGTTGCTTTCTGATAAGAAGACCTATAATATTCTCCTTCAAACTCCTCAAGACTTTTATATCCAAGTCTTGAATACACATAGACTTTGTTATAATCTATTTCAATTCAATTTGATATAATATTACACGCTTCACTTATTGAATTAAACTCATTAATCCAAATTACTTCTTCTTTAATAGTCCTTATTACTCTTTCAGTATCTACATTTCCTTTAGGATTATTGTAAGTTGTAAAAATTTGTTCTATGTCTATCTCCTTTTCTGCATAAAAGTTCTTTATGTATGTTAAAATCCATTATCACTAACAAGATTGAGACCTTCTCCTATAACCCCATCTGGCAATCACATATCAATACACCAGATCTCATTAGGTCGATTTGCTTTGAGTTTGCTTTTAGGAGTCCTTTTGACTTTATAAGTCTTTTCTTTCACTAAAAAATCATGTTCTGTCATTAAACGGTAAACCTTGTATTTACAATTACACTTTCTCTACATTTAAGCCAGGCTGTTACTCTTCTATATCTTTTATTTTTGTTAATAATCCAAAATCCTGTGTACTTTCTTTTTTAGATTGTTTTTTGTTTTTTATAAGAATAATATATACTTCTAGCAATGCCTAAAATATTACATGCCTCTTTAATCGTATATCCTGCTTCAACCATTTTAGATACAGCTTCTAGTTTTCCTTTAAAATGGAATTATACTTTGCAATTTTTGTTTGATCAGTTCATTTTTCCCTGACTCTATTAAATGTTGAAGTTCAAAAATATATCTTTCTATTTCTGTAATTTTGACTCCATTGGATGTCTTGGCAACAAATATCTTAGAATGTTTTGTGGAATATGTACCTTCTTCTGAGGTCAAAAGTTCTTCAAAGAGCTTTTCTCCTGGTCTTGTCCCTGTAAAAACAATATCTATATCTTCATATGGTTTAAGGCCATTTAATTTAATGAGTTCTTCTGCCAGGTGTAGTATTTTTACAGGCTCTCCCATATCTAAAACAAAGACCTCTCCACCCTCACCCATTGCTGCAGCCTGAAATACAAGTAAAACAGCTTCAGGTATTGTCATAAAATACCTTTTCATCTCAGGGTGGGTAACTGTAACAGGACCTCCATTTTTAATTTGTTCTAAAAATATTGGTATAACACTTCCCCTGCTACCTAGGACATTTCCAAAACGTACTGACACAAATCTGGTAATGCCTATGGAATTGTAGGCCCTGCATAACATCTCAGCAAACCTTTTTGTAGCACCCATTATACTTGTAGGATTTACAGCCTTGTCTGTTGAAATATTAACAAACTTTTCAACATTGTTATCCACAGCTATTTTTACCAGATTAAATGTCCCTAAAATATTTGTTTTAACTGCTTCTTCGGGAAAATATTCCATAAGGGGCACGTGCTTGTACGCAGCTGCATGAAAAACTACCTCTATTTTATTATCCCTAATAACCTGTTTTACCTTTTTAATATCTTTTATATCTCCAACTATATATTCCAGTTCCACTTTTTTTCCATATGTAAGCCTAGTCCTATTTATCTCTAATCTCAAATTATGAAGTTCAGTCTCATCTATTTCATAAGCAACTACTTTTTTAGGATGAAATCTAAGGAGCTGTCTAATAATTTCTGAACCAATGGACCCTGCACCACCTGTTACCAAAATAGACCTGTGATCTATAAAATCAGACACTACATTTAAATCAATTTTTACTGGTTCTCTGGACAATAAATCTTCTAAATTTATATCCCTTAAGTCTTTTACAGAAATTATATGCTCTGGCATTCTGTTTATACTTGGCACAATTTTAACGTGACTTACACCATATTTTTTACCAGTATCATATATAAACTTAATCTTTTTATGTGACAACGTTGGAATGGCAATAATTATTACATCTATCTTTTCAGATTTTAGTATAGTATCAAGATCATCTAAGGTTCCCACCACACATACATTGTGAATATAAACATTTAACTTATTTGGATCATCATCTAAAAATCCTACTGGATGATAATCTACGTGATGAGAATTTAATATCTCCCTTAAAATTCGTTCTCCTGTTTGACCTGCGCCAATTATAATTGCATTTTTAACCAATAAATTTTGTTTTTTGTTTTTCATTCGTTCATTGTAAAATCTCTTTGAGATCCTAAATACGGAAACAGTGACAAGGGATATAAAAAAATCAATTAAAGGAATTGTTCGTGGTATAAAGTATTTATGACATACAAAGTAATAAATATAATTACTTATTGATTCCAAAAATAAACATATTAGCAATGATATTGTAATCCGAAAAAATTCTTCAATTGATATAAATTGCCAACTAACGAAATAGAGCTTATTTATATAAAAAAGAAAAATCTTTATAAAAATAAAGAATGGCAGTGCATAAAAAAAATTTTCAAAAAATCCACTTGCTTTAAAGTATTTAACATCAAAATCAAATCTAAGCAAAAAGGAAAGATACAGAGAAAAAGCAAAAACAAGTATATCTATACACAAAAAAAAGATAAGTCTTTTGGTCTTTGTAGGTTTAAATAACCACTTCATTTTATTTTTCACGCTCCATTATTCACATTCATATATTCTACAATTCATATTCCTTTATTTTATAACGTACAATGATGTATTGGATTGTAGGTACGTGGTATTAGGTTTTGGGTGTTGGCTTCTATATTCAAAGTTCAATGTTCAACGTTCTAGGTTGCAGTCTTTTGAATCGTATAGCCTTTTAAAAAGATCCTCCCTAACTCCATTAATATATGCCAAGCAACCATTCAACACTGGCTGCAAATGCATTGGTTTCCATAGAGGCCTTGTTTCTATATTATCTCTCCAAATTTAAAACTCTTATATATTAAAGCAACTAATTCTGGAAAATCAATTTTTCTTGACCTTATAAACTGTTTCAGACAAATCAACACTAAAAAAGTAATAATTAGACATAGCCAGAGTTTATAATTTTGACAAACTTGGGTTATAAAAATAAAAGGATTTACACAAGTTATGTTACATACCCTCATTTCTGGACAAAATCCTCCATTGCCTTTAAATATATCCTGCTATTTGGACTAATTATACCAGTTTTTGGATCATAAAAAAGTATCTCTTTTTCGCAAAAAACATCTATTATATCTATTAGATCTTCTTTGTTTTTTGTTTCCTTTAAAGAAAAGGAGCCTTTATTTATTATCCTTTTGGCAATTTCTATAAATTTTTCATTGGCATTTTTTGGTAAATTATATTTTTTCTTTCTCATTAAAATCTCTTGTATTTGCATATAAGCATCTAATTTTTCTTGTTCTAAATATTCTTTTAGTTTATCCAGGCTCTCTTCTGGTTTTACATATGTCCAGACTTTTAATAAAAAAGCCAGAATAGTCCCATAATAATCCGTTATTAAACCTATTTGATCATTATTATAACCCAGATCTTTTAGGAGTTTTCTCGCTGTATTTTCATCTAGATGCTCAATTAATTTAAAATCGCCAGCAACTTTTAACTTTGAATCATTGTATATTCTGTTTAAAAATATAGTATTGCTGGTTAATATTACAACATGGGACAGATGGGTCTCTTTGGTTAAACTAACGCAAAAATTCAAAAACTCAAGTAGAAGCTCTTTTTCTCCATTTATATAAATATCTTCTAAAACCTGTATCTCATCTAGCACAAAAATCTTTTTCTTTTTTATCTTCTCAAACTGCCTAATTAACTCTGCAAAAAGATTTATCCTCCTTTCTTTTATTGCCTTTAGAGTCCTGGCTTCTAGTTTAAATATCTTAAAGTCATAGGCCCTTTTTAGCTCTCGCTGAGTTTTTTCTTCTCCTTCTTCAAAAAAGGAATAAATAAAATTTTCATAAGTGGCTATTAATGTTCTCCTTAAATTCAAATACTTAACCCAGTATTTCCTTTTATCTAACTCCTTTTCCAATACATACTCAATAAGAGTAGTCTTGCCTGTTGATTTTGGGCCGTATATAAAAAGTATACGCCTAGGTGTCTCTTCAAAATATTCCTTTAAAAATTTTATCTCATCTTCTCTATCAACAAATACTTCGTCCCTATAAATTTTATAACCTTTTTTCTGCAAAATATTACTTAACACTTAAATCTCCACAATTTATGCATTTGTATCTATCTCACATTTCTTACCAATTTTACAAAAACTTTCTATTGCAACACCTATTTTCACACTTTTATATACTACACAAAAACAACCTATAATTAGATCCCCTCCAATTCAAACATATTCATCCATCACGCATTTTTCAAATATACAGGGGTTATAATCTACCATCATATATTGTTAACATTCCCTTTACATCATATATCACTTGGTTTGATTTTCTATTTTTCAACAATTCATTAAACACTAAAAATTCCCGGTGTGCTACTGCAAGTACAGTTGCATCATATTTATCCAGATCAACATTTTTAACTAAATCAATACCATATTCTTTTTTCACCTCTTCTGGATCAGCCAAAGGATCATATACATCTACTTCACAGCCAAAATCTTCTAACTCATAAACTATATCAATAACCCTGGTGTTTCTCACATCAGGGCAATTTTCCTTAAAGGTGATGCCTAAGATTAATACCTTTGCTCCTTTAATTATGTGATTTTTTTGTATCATCAATTTTACAACCTGATTTGCCACGTACATGCCCATATTGTCATTAATTCTTCTCCCTGCAAGTATCATCTCTGGATGATGTCCAAGCTCTTCAGCTTTATATGCAAGATAATATGGATCTACACCTATACAATGCCCCCCAACTAGTCCTGGTCTAAAGGGTAGGAAGTTCCATTTTGTTCCTGCAGCTTCTAACACATCTAATGTATCAATCTTCATTCTATCAAAGATCATGGCCAGCTCATTTACAAATGCTATATTTATATCCCTTTGAGTATTTTCTATTACCTTGGCGGCTTCAGCAACTTTTATAGATGAAGCAAGATAAGTACCTGCTTCAACTACCTGTAAGTAGACTTTACTAATAAACTCTGCCACATCTTTTGTACTTCCAGATACAACTTTTTTAATTTTTGAAAAAGTATGTTCCCTATCGCCTGGATTTATCCTCTCAGGAGAATATCCAACAAAAAAATCAACATTATATTTTAGCCCGCTAACTTTTTCTAAAATAGGTACACAATCTTCTTCAGTACATCCAGGATAAACTGTTGATTCATAAACTACAATGTCCTGTTTTTTTAGTACCTTGCCCACTGTTTCACTGGCACTTTTAAGAGGCCTTAAATCAGGATTTTTATGATTATCTATGGGAGTTGGTACAGTGACTATATAAAAATTACAGCATTTAATATATTCTATATCATCTGTAACTACTAAACCACATATATCAGTATCATTAATAGATTTTACCAGTACTTTAGATAAGTCTTCACCTGATACTTCATTTGTTACATCTATTCCATCATTCAATTCTTTAATTCTTTTAGCACTTATATCAAATCCAACCACTTTAAATTTTTTAGCAAATTCCACTGCTAAAGGCAAACCAACATATCCAAGACCTATAACAGCAATCCTAATTTCATTAAGATTTTTTTTCATTTAAAATCTCCTGAATCTTTTTCACACTATCTAGGTTTATCCTGCTATATTCCTCAAATACTCACCATATCCACTTTTAATCAACCCTTTAGCTAACTCAAACAACTGGTCTTTTGTTATCCATCCATTTCTAAAGGCTACCTCTTCAATGCAACCAATTTTAAGTCCTGTCCTGTCTTCTAAAATTTTAACAAATCTACTTGCCTCCAGGAGGCTATCAACTGTGCCAGTATCCAGCCATGCATACCCACGTCCCATGAGTTCAACTGACAACTTCCCTTGCTCAAGGTAGGCTTGATTAACTGAAGTAATCTCCAGCTCCCCTCTCCATGAGGGTTTTACATCTTTTGCGATCTGAACCACACTGTTATCATAAAAATAAAGCCCAACCACAGCATAATTGGACTTAGGCTCTTTTGGCTTTTCCTCTATGCTAAGTACATTTTCATCTTTATCAAATTCCACAACACCATATCTTTGAGGATCCCTTACATAGTAACCAAAGACCACTGCCCCGCCTATATGTTCTATCCTTTCTACGCTTCTTTTTAAAAGTGTGCTTAAATTATGCCCATAAAAAATATTATCACCTAACACCAAACACACGTTATCATCCCCAATGAACTCTTCTCCAATTATAAACGCCTGGGCAAGTCCCTCTGGTTTGGGCTGTATTTTGTATGAGAATTTCAAACCATATTTTGAGCCATCACCAAAAAGTTGTTCAAACCTTTCAGTGTCTTTTGGAGTAGAAATAATTAGAATATCCCTTATACCTGCAAGCATCAAAGTGGATAAGGGATAGTAAATCATAGGTTTATCATATATTGGAAGGAGTTGTTTACATACTGGTATGGTTATGGGATATAGCCTTGTCCCACTACCACCTGCTAAGATTATGCCTTTCATTGTCATTCCTTTTTTTATTGTTCAAGGTTCTCTTGCCTCTTTCCACACTTCAATACCTTCAAACCTTTCAATCTTCATATTTTAACATCTTGAACTTTATACATTAAACATTTAAGCGTTATCTTTCCCCATAATTAATCTTCATCCACTTCATGTATTCTCCAGATCTGACATTTTCCACCCATGTTTGATTTTCTATATACCAATCTACAGTTTTTTGTAGCCCTGTTTCAAAATCCACACTCTGACTCCATCCAAGCTCTTTTTTTATCTTATCACAGTTAATGGCATATCTCCTATCGTGTCCAGGACGATCTTTTACAAAGGTTATAAGCTTTTTATAATAATCTTTTGATCTACCCTTTTTTTCTGCAACAATCTCACAAAGTTTATTTACAAGAGCTATATTTTGCCATTCATTCTCTCCACCAATATTATACCTTTCCCCTGCCCTTCCTTTATTTAAGGCAATCCAAACTCCACTACAATGATCTTCAACATATAACCAGTCTCTAATATTTTTTCCATCTCCGTAAACAGGCAAGGGCTTTCCCTCTAGCATGTTAAGTATCATAAGGGGGATTAACTTCTCTGGGAATTGATAAGGACCGTAATTATTAGAACAATTTGTTATCACCACATCCAATCCATATGTATAGTAATAGGCCATTACCAAATGATCTGAAGACGCCTTTGAGGCAGAATAAGGACTTCTTGGGTCATAGGGGGTATCTTCATAAAAATAGCCTGTGTCTCCCAGGGACCCATATACCTCATCTGTACTGATGTGATGAAAACGATAATGTAATGTTGAATCGTTTTTATTCAATTTAATATTTGTTATCCGTGAGTCATAACTATTTTTGAGCCAAAATTTACGAGCAACTTCAAGCAGATTGAATGTACCTATTATGTTTGTATTAATAAAGTCCTTAGGACCATGAATTGATCTGTCTACATGGGACTCTGCTGCAAAATGAACAACTGCATCTGGACTGTACTCTTTAAAGATTCCTTCAACCTTTTCATAATCACAAATATCTATCTTTTCAAAAAAATATCTAGTTCCGTGATATTTTTCATGGATATCTGCCAAATTTTCCAGATTACCAGCATAAGTTAATTTATCTATGTTTACAATCTTGCCATGAAAATTGGTTTTTTCAAAAATATATCTAATAAAATTAGACCCAATAAATCCCGCTCCACCGGTTACCAATATTGTATTGTACCTGCTTTCCATTTCTTTACCCCACTCTTACTATCTATTTTCAAAACAACATTCCATCTCAGTCCGATATTACAACCTACTAGAATTAATTAAAAACTTTTACTTCTAAAATAATTCCATCAATAATGGCAATTTTCCATCCTTTGGAGAAAGTAGAGGGGTTTGTATCCCATATTCTTCAAATGGCCAATCTATATTAATTGTTGGGTCATTCCATCTAATTCCAGCATCATACTGGGGATTGTATTCACTGCCAGAAACCTTATAGATTACCTCAGCAGTATCACTTAATGTTAAAAATCCATGGGCAAAGCCTTTTGGTATCCAGAGCATCCTTTTGTTCTCTGAAGAAAGTTTGATCCCATACCATTTTCCAAAAGTAGAACTGTCTTTTCTAATATCCACAGCCACATCAAAAACCACCCCCTGGATACACCGAACAAGTTTTCCCTGTTCATATGGTGACTTTTGAAAATGGAGTCCCCTTAACACCCCTTTAACTGATTTTGAGTGATTGTCCTGTACAAACTCTTCTTCTATTCCAATCTGGTTAAAGTGAGATCTTTTATATGTCTCCATAAAAAAACCACGATCATCTGAAAATACCTTTGGTTCAATCAATACTAACCCATCAATAGGACATTTTAAAAAACTAAATGGCATTATACTCCTCCCACCATCTATCTATACCATCCTCCCAATATGGAATTTTTTCTTTTACCAGGGCTTCCATCTTACTACTATCCAGTTTACTAAAACCTGGCCTTCTTGCTTTAAGATTAAAATCTGAAGATTTTGCCCTCTGCAAGGTGCCCTTCCATCCAGCCTTTTTAAGGACATAAAGGGCCTGATCATATTTACTTGCTATACCCCTATTGGAAAAATGAAATAGACCAAAAGTTCCTCTTTTCAGTAATTTCAAAGAGAAATTTGCGAGATCATAAGAATAAGTTGGGGAAGATATCTGATCGTCAACAATTTTTAGTTGATTATTGCTCCTCGCCCACCTTAAGACCTGGGTATTAAAGTTTTGTCCACCAACACCAAAAAGCCAGGATGTTCTGATGACTATGGACTTATCATACTCATTTAATACAAATCTTTCTCCTTCTAATTTACTTTTGCCATACACAGAGAGGGGATTGGGTTTATCCTCTTCTGTATAAGGCGATCCTTTTTCTCCATCAAAAACAAAATCAGTTGAATATGTGACAAAAACAGCGTCTATCTCCTTAGCAGCCTTTGCCAGATATAAGGGTGCATATGCATTTAATCTATAGCAACTCTCCTTCTCATCTTCTGCCCTGTCCACATCATTGTATGCTGCACAGTTAATAATTAAATTGAACTTCTCCTGTTGAGTAAATTTCCTTACCATATCCTCGGCAGTCACATCTAATTCCCGATAATCAGTGGCAACAAATTCACATCCTTTTTCTTTCAGTAATCTTCTAAAATCATATCCAAGTTGCCCATTGGCGCCCGTAATGAGGATTCTTAACTTTTTTATTTCCATCTTTTTGTCCCCTCAACAATCTTCTCACTCAGAGTTCCAGTAATAGATAAAACCTTCTCAGCTAGCTCCATAGTCAAAGAACCAGCACCACAACTGGGGGTTATAAATGTTTGGGATAATATACTGGTTTTATCTAAACTTATCTGCTCTGTCATTGTATTCAATTGAGAAGCAAACTTTTCATCCAGACTTTCAAATGTCTCTTTCTCAATAAACCTTCCATCCGTTGGAACAATCCCCCATGCAATAAATTTCCCCCTGGTTAAAAAGTCCTTGACTTTATCCTTAAACAAAAGGAGCTTATCAAAATAGGAATAGGCATCGAAACTCAGAATATCTGCACCACTATCAAAGACCAGGGACCAATCTGTATTGGCACATACATGTATTCCCACCAACACATTCTGTACACGCAAATAGTCTATAATCTCAAAAAATGCTGATAATACATCATCTCTGCTTATACTTATAAATTCTGAAGAACCAAATCCAGCAAGGGCTGGCTCATCTAAAAAGATTATTACTGGTCTGCCAAATTTAGATAAAACCTTTGCCTGATATGCACATAACATGGTTAAATATTTAATGGCCATGTCCCTTAGCTGAAGGTCATAAAATATAGCCCTTCCTCCTGCATCTTTAACAGAGGTAGCAAAGGTTATTGGACCAGTAATCTGACCTTTTATAGCAAAAACACCATCTAGATTATCCATTTGCTCCAGTTTCTCAACCAGATGGTAAAATCCTGCCGCCCTTTCCCTATCCAGCACAAACCTGCTCTCTTCAATCTCTAACCTTCCATCTACTACTGCCATGTAATCTTCATAAAATAAAACCAGATCTTCCTGAAAAGAATCAGAAGTGGAATCAATAAATTCCTTTCCTGAATGGAACGTATATCCAGGAAGAGAAGACATGAACTGGGAGATCATACCCTCAAAGGGCCTTTTAGGAAGCTGAATCCACAAAGGGATGTATGGGGTGTACCTGAAAACTAAATCCAGGGCCTTTTTGTGGTCATCTAAAGGAAGGCTCCCAATCAACATTGGGAGCCCATTTGGTTTGATATTTAACATAATATACCTACCTTAAATAAATTTTTCACAGAACCATATATACATTTTTTTCAAGACGTTACTAAAAAATAGTAGGTGTTTAGCTCAAATTCATCCTAATTTTGAATATCTTTATTATATCTTACAGGCGGTTTTTAAGTCCTCAACTGCGTCTGTTTTTTCCCATATAAAATCAGGATGTTCCCTTCCAAAATGACCATAACAGGATGTTTCCCTATAAATTGGTCTCTTCAGCTTTAGCCTTTCAATAATAAAATAAGGCCTTAAGTCAAAGACCTCTAATATGGCCTTTGTAAGTGTTTCATCGCTTACCTTTCCTGTACCATTGGTATTTACTAAAACAGAAACAGGTTCAGCGACCCCAATAACATATGCAATCTGGACCTCACACATATCAGCAAGATCAGCTGCCACAATATTTTTTGCAATATATCTTGCCATATAAGCAGCAGATCTATCCACCTTGGAGGGATCTTTACCAGAAAAAGCACCGCCACCGTGGGATGCCATGCCACCATATGTATCCTGAATGATCTTTCTACCTGTCATTCCGCAATCGCCCATTGGTCCACCAATGACAAACCTACCTGTTGTATTGATAAATACCCTTAATTTATCGTCCACCAGCTCTTCAGGCAATGTGGGATTAATCACCTCTTCAATTATTGCCTCCCTTAAATCTTCATATGTTACGCTCTCTTCATGCTGGGCAGCAATTACCACATTGTCAATTCTAATGGGCCTGCCATTTTCATATTCCAGGGCAACCTGGGTCTTCCCATCTGGTCTCAAGAAATCCAAGATACCTTTTTTTCTAACATAGGTGAGCCTCCGGCTCAGCTTATGGGCAAGGTAAATTGGTGTTGGCATAAGTGTCTCGGTCTCTTTACACGCAAAACCAAACATCATCCCCTGATCACCAGCCCCCTGTTCTTCTGGTTTTTGTCTATTAACACCCATTGCAATATCAGGGGATTGTTTATCCAGGGAAGATATTACTGCACATGTGCGCCAATCAAATCCCATCTCAGAGCTGTTGTATCCAATCTCCTTTATGGTCTCTCTTACAACCTCTGGATAGTCCACCACTCCATTGCTGCTTATCTCCCCTGCCACAAAACAAAGCCCAGTTGTAACCAGTGTCTCACAAGCTACCCTTGCATCTGGATCTTGCTTTAGAAATTCATCTAATATGGCATCTGAAATCCTGTCAGCCACCTTATCTGGATGTCCCTCAGTAACAGACTCTGATGCAAACATATATCTCCCGGTTTTCCCAATCATAACTAACTCCTTATGTTTAATTTATAGCCTTTTAACAATAACAGGCAAAATTTTTCCTGCCTTACCCTGAATAGAATAATCCATATATTTTGTATATGGAGTATTCTCTAGATTAATTTCCACTACCATTGCCCCAGCCTCCTTTGCTACCAGGGAAAAAGAAGCCGCAGGCTGGACAACAGAAGATGTGCCAACAACCATCATAAAATCACACGACCTTAAAAATTCCATACTCTTATCAAGCAAAACAGGATCTAAAGACTCTCCAAAAAAGACCACCCCTGGCCTAAGCAGGCCACCACACTTACCACACCTGGGCAAAGTTCCTAAATTTGGTCTCCTGTCCACATAAACACTTTTACACTGGAGGCACCTGACCTTCCAGATACTCCCATGAATCTCAACTACCTTTTCACTTCCAGCTAGCTCATGGAGACCGTCTACATTCTGGGTTATGAGCAAAAATTCTTTCTTTTTCTTTTCTAATTCAGCAAGTGCAATGTGGGCTGGATTAGGACTTACCTTTGATATTAACTCCCTGCGCCAGTTATAAAACTCCCATACCTCTCTGGAATTTTCCATAAATCCATCAATACTGGCCAGCTTCATAGGATCTTTATTTCTCCACAGCCCTCCATCTCCCCTAAATGTGGGGATTCCACTTTCAGCAGATACACCTGCCCCTGTGAGGACTGCAACTTTTCTGGAATCCCTTAATTTTTCAACAACTTCATTTATTATTTTCTTCATTTTCAAAAAACTGTTTTATTTTTTTAAGATGAAAATCCATGGGATATATGCCTTTAAAGATAGTTTTTATAATACTTAATGGATTTAAATAACATTTCTTCCAATCAAACATAAAGTAGATTGACCTTCCTTTAATCTCCCATTTGTCCACCACCCAGTCTAAGGGGATTTTTTTGTCTTTTTTCTTAAATACAAGGTCTTTTATTGATTTTCCCTGGAGTTCTGATAAATAATTTTCTTTATTGTTAATAAAAACCAACTCATATAATTCCATTATAGACTGAGGTATTTTTAGACCATATCCCAGGTATTCAAAGGTGTTAAAACTTATACCAGGTATTGAATTTTTATTTAGCTCATCAATAATATGTTCATCAAGTCTCTTTCTAGCCTGCACCCCCAAACACTCACACAAACTGGCCACCCCAACAGGCAAGGCACGGCCAAAGGATATTTTGGGTCGGGGATTATATCCCTTTGAAAACACCAATGGAATCCCTGACCTCCTCATTGTCCTTTCAATTACCTTCTGGAGTTCCAGCTGGGACAAATAGCTTGCAAAATCCTTTTTTTCAAACCAAAATAAATAACTACATCTATTTTCAACATTCCCATTTGACTTATTTATTTGTGTATCAAATCCTTTTTGGGATTTTTCTTTTGAATTTAATATGGGATATATATCGTTAAAATCACATGCCCCACAACCAGAACAATCTCCCCACCTGCAATCTGGGGTGGTCTCACCATTTTTAGCCTTTACCAGCTCTTTTTTTAGAAATTTTTTCTTAACTCCTGTGTCAATAAAATCCCACGGAAGTTTATCATCCAGTTCTCTGGACCTCAAATATGTAGATATATCTATTCCATGTTTCTTAAATACCTGAACCCAGAGATTATAATTAAAGTGTTCCATCCATCCTGTAAAAACATCTCCAGACAGGTATGCATCTAAAATCACCTTAGATAGATGTTCATCTCCCCTGGAAAAAACCCCTTCTACAATAGACATCTCCAGGGTAGGCCAGCTGAGATTAAGCCTTCTATTTTTCTTAAACCTTTTATTTAAAAAAGAAATCTTTTCTTTTATTTCCTCTAAGGAGCTTTGCCTCTCCCATTGAAAAGGAGTATGGGGCTTGGGAACAAAGGGGGAAATAGAAGCTGATACCTTTAGACGTCGACTCTTCCCAGGTGCAATCTCTAATACCTTTAAGCACAGATCATAAATCCCTTCTAAATCTCCTCTATCTTCTGTTGGGAGTCCAATCATAAAATAGAGTTTTACCTGCTGCCATCCATTTTCAAATGCCCATTTTACATGATTTATAAGGTCATCTTCTGTTATGCCCTTGTTTATTACATCTCTAAGCCTCTGGGTGCCTGCCTCTGGAGCCAGGGTCAAACCCCTGCTTTTTAGTTTTGCTATATTTTTTATAAGATCTTCTGGCACACTCCCAGCTCGAAGGGAAGGAAGAGACAGAGAGATATTTTCCCTTATACACCTTGAAAAGGTCAATGATATTAGTTTATCCAGGGCAGAAAAATCTCCAACACTGAGAGAAAGCAACCCAACCTCTTCATAACCAGTAGCCTTTAGTCCTTTATCTAAAATCCATTCAATATCAGAAATAACTCTCTCTCTAACAGGCCTATTAATCATACCAGCATAACAAAACCTACATCCTCTACTACATCCCTTGGAGACCTCCACCACATACCTATCGTGAACAGGTTTTCCAAAGGGGACTATCTGTTTTTCAGGGGCATATTCCTTTTTTAGATGAGAAATTATCCTTCTTTTCACCGGTCTTCTTCCATAGACCGGAACATAGACACCCTCTATTTCAGATAATTTCTCGAGAACATCTCTTCTTTGGATATTCCTTGATTTGCACTCAATCAAAACATCAGATATTTCCAATACCACTTCTTCCCCATCGCCAATTACAAAAGCATCAAAAAATGGTTCAAGGGGAACAGGATTAAATACTCCTTCTCCTCCAGCAATTATAATAGGACAGAAATTATCTCTATCTTTTGATAAAAGAGGAAGCTTTCCAAGATCAAGCATGTATAAAATTGTGGTGTAGCAAAGCTCATTGGTAATACTAAAACCAATTAAGTCCATGGTAGCAAGGGGCATATCCCCCTCAAGGGTTGAAAGGGATACATTCTTTGTTTTTAACAGATTGCCAACCTGCTTTGATGGAGCGTAAACCCGCTGTGCCCAGAGATCTTCCCTTGAATTTAATATCCCATACAAAATCTGATGGCCAAAATAGGAAACACCAACTGGATATTTATCAGGAAATGCAAGACACCATTTAAGGGGGATATCTTTTGACTTATGGACACTATTTATTTCCTGGCCAATATAATGGGAGGGATTTTCAAATAATGGAAGAAGTTCTTTCATAGAAAAAAATAAAGCCAATGCACCTAATTAATTAGGCACATTGGCTAAAAGTTTTTATCCCTTAAGTAAATCTGAGATATTTGTTACCCTGCCACTCTTTTGACCACCACCCATTAGATTTTCCAGATTCTTTAAATCTGATGACGAAGAGATTGTAAGGTTACTTGATGCCTCTAGATACTTTGTTTCAAGCTCAGCAGGGATATTTTTATACCAGTATATTATGTGGTCTTTTGAAATTTCTCCCTCTATCTCTTGATCAAAGGGATAACCAAAGGGCATAAGGGCCATTGAAATGCCATTTTGAGTTGGTATTGTCTGAAGAATTGCAGGATCTTTTAATTTCCCATCTTCTTCTACCCATTTCCCAATAACATAGTCACCTGTAACAATCTTTACTAATTTTATTTCGTGAGCCATACACATCTCCTATAAAAATTTTTCAATTAAGACTTAACTTTAATTAGACATGGAAATGAGTACTGTCAAGGATTGATCCAAAATAAAGGAAGGATGTTAATGGATAAAAAAAATGCGCCAGGGAGGATTTGAACCCCCGACCTTTGGATTCGTAGTCCAACGCTCTATCCTCCTGAGCTACTGGCGCATTGAACTTTTTTTAGGACAATATAAATTCCTTGTCAAGAAAAGCTTATCTGACTAGTTGTACAACTTCATTTAGTAAGGAATCTGTTGTGGTTATTGTCCTGGCATTAGCCTGAAACCCCTTTTGGGTGGTTATCATTTTTACAAATTCCTCTGACATATCCACATTGGATTGTTCCAAGGAGTTTGAAGAAATACTCCCAAGCCCTGCAGTAGTTGGAAGTCCAGTTAATGCTGTACCAGATTCCCTGGTCTCCAAGAAAAGATTTCCCCCTTCCCTTCTAAGCCCCTCAGGATTGTTAAAATTCGCAAGAGTAACGGCGTATAGCTCAAGTACTTGTCCATTGGAATAATGGCCAGTGATAACTCCGTCTCTACTAACAGAAATGGATTCCAAATCCCCCGCAGGATATCCATCCTGAGCCTGTGTGTAAGTGGTGGATGCACTACTGTAGCTTGTAACAGACAGGGCACCAATTTTCATGTCCTCAAATGAAGGCAAATTTTGTGCATTCGTTCCCACCCCATCTGCATTTCCAGTACCTGCTGGCCATGAAGCTGATTGAGAATATGCCCCAAAATCTAAAGCTATGTTCTTTGCATTTTCCATATTAGTTGCATCTCCTCCCTCATTTCCCAGAAAATTTGCCGTACAAATAGGATATCCCTCTATATTAAAATCTGCTGGCTGCCAGTTTTGAAGATTCCCTGGATTATTAGAATCGGTTAAATCTATAGAATCTGGAGTAGAAGTATCTGTATCCTTTATAGTATATGCAGATTGTCCAATAAGATTTCCTGCACTATCAAAGGTAAGGGTACCAATCATCAGGACACCTTTTTTGGAAGTATCAGTGGCTGAAGACCAAAATGCCCTATTGTCCTCATCTGGATTAACTGTCACCATATACTCCCAATATTGATATCCAGCGGTCCCATTTGTCACGTGATCTTCTGCTTTATCAAAATACACTGTAAGGTCATGAGGAGAACCATTTTCATCATATACCTTGAGGGTTGTCTGGTATGAATAGAGATTATCACCTAAAGGAGTATCCTGGGTGGCATCCCATTTTTTATACATAGCAAAAAACGGGTCGTTCTGGTCTGTTGCCTTTTCTTCACTTTGTGAATTTAAATTAGCAATTATCTGGACATATTGTGTGGCTTGAGGAGGAGATTGGAAATTCTCCAATCTTATATCTCCATAGGAACCCACAGTATTAACAGAGCTTCCCACTGTAGAAGTAGAGGTGGTAGAGGATGCTACCTGGGACCTATTTTCTTGCTCCACCCTCCACCCCTGCAACACATAACCATGTGGATCTACCAGGTAGCCTTCTTTATCAAATCTAAAATCTCCTGCCCTGGTGTAATATTCAAGTTGTTCTCCTTTAGGTGACACAATAAAAAAGCCTTTTCCTCCTATTGCCAGATCAGTTGAAACGTTTGTTGATTCCATAGACCCTTGAGAAAAGTCAGTTAAAATTGCAGAAATAGAAGCGCCTCTTCCAACTTGGTCCGCGCCTGAAGCTGTGGTAATTGACTGGTATAGGGCATCTTCAAAATCCATTCTGCTGGCCTTATACCCAATAGTACTAACATTGGCCAGATTATGGCCTATGACATTCATTTTTTCTCCATGTACTTTTAAGCCACTTGTTCCTGCATAAAGTGCAGCACCTAAAGCCATGGCTTACCTCCTTATCCTTTTTTTATTAATTGTCAAAACTACCCACTGAATCCACGGTATCCATGGGGACTTCTCTTCCATCATCAAGTCTTAAAACTAAACTTGTTCCATCTTTAGTGATACCTACCACCTTACCATATACCTCACTGTTTACCAGTATTCCTTCCCCATTATCCCCTTCTGCACCAAAAGAAAGAAAATAATGACCATCTGGCAATATATTTCCGTTAAAATCCTTTCCATCCCATTTAAAATCATAGGTGCCCTCGCTTTTTGGTCCCAACTCAACTGTGTTTACTATATTTCCATGTCGATCAAAAATATTTACGTATGTCCTTATAGAATTTCCATCAAGGGTATATGTCACCTGAGAGATATTTGAGTCCTGTTTAACTATCTCCTTTCCTGGGGCTCGTACCTGGGTTCCTAAAAATTTTACACCTGATAAAATAGTATTGTTGTCCAGCTTAGAGGAAATAACTTCCACTGCCTTGTCAATGTTATTTAATGATTCAAGGCTACTAAACTGTGCCAGTTGGGCTGTTAACTCTTTGTCATCCATTGGATTTGTTGGGTCCTGAAGCTTTAATTGGGTCACAAGGAGCTGTAAAAAAGCATCCTTTCCCATTTTACTCTGGGTTCCAGTAGCTTTGCTTTCTTTTGTAAAATCAGTCTCAGCCCTACCCAAAATATTTTCTTTACCCACATAATCTAAATTCATAAAAGAATCTCCTTTATCTAAGCCACTACATATAGGGAACCACTATTTATTCTTATAACATTAGACAAATTATCAGGATCTATTGTTGATATATCCCTTTCTCCAACTAATCTAAGTCCAAACAAAGAACGTCTGCTAAACCTGAACTTATTATTTTGGGACCTATCCCTGGAACCACCAAAATCCCTAAAAGGTGCCTCATGACCTGAAAAAAGGTCATTTTTTACTTCTACCTTAACCACTTTTAATCCTTGCTGTTCAAAGGACTTCTCAAAATTAGCAATGTGCTTATTCAATGCATCAGCCACATCCCTATGCTGTGTGTGCAATACCATGGATACTTCCCTGTTTTGTACCTGCATAACCACCTTCAATGTCCCAAGCTCTGGCGGATAGAGCTTAATGGACACCTCACGCCTGCCTTGGCCAAAATTTCTAAAAATTCCATTTTCTATTTGCCTGAAGATCTCATCTCTAAATCTATTTTCAAAAGTCGTTGAAACATCTTTGTCTCCATCATACCTAACATGTGATTTTAAATGAAGGACATCAAAATTTCCTTGAGAATCATGATGATTATTGTACTCTTTTCCAACATCTTCCCTTAAAAACTTTTTTCCCACTTGAACTTCAATACCAATTTTAGAGAGCTCCCCTTCTATTTTATCGAGTTTATCATATAACTCACCAATGTTGTGGACCAACTTGTTATATTCTTTTATGTTTACATTTTCTTTAATTATATCATTTAACTCCACCCTTAAATCATAAGTTTTATCTTTTAATACTTTTTCATATAAAATTTCTATGTTTTTTTGTGTGTTATTTAATTCTCTTAAAATCTTTTCTATCTGGCTATTAAACC
>NZ_BAAIEW010000020.1:0-61934 GCF_054654515.1 Desulfothermus okinawensis JCM 13304
ACCGTCTGGGTCTTCTCTTGGAATTACCCTTACTTTACCAAGGTCAAATGCATTTAGAAGTTTTGACCTTAATCTTTGTGCAACAACCGCTGGGAAAGTTCCCTCTTTTACCTGACCATTGGTCACCATGTAGACTATTCTGGTGCCATCAGAGAAAAATCCCTTTTCTTCTGAAAATCCCATGCCAGATGGAACCAGTTGTATCCCCTTTTTCTTAAAGTAATCAAAGTCTATTTCAACTGGTTCAAATTTGGTAACACTCCATGGATATCCCTTTTGTCCATCAGGACCGCCTGGTCCTGTGACCAGTGCAATACAAATGCATACTTGATCTTCTCTGACTTCAGGTTCTACCTCATCCAATGTACCTTTAAACATGGCCTCAATGAGTTGACCCAGATTTCTCACCCTCTTTACCACTGCCTGAAATTCAGGCTCACCAGGCCTTATATTTATCTCGCATACCCGTATTTTTGTGGGTCTTAATTTCCCCTGTGCATCCAATTTAAAGGACACAAAACATCCAGGATACAATATGCAGGGTCTTAGTCCTCCATTTTCTTTTAAGTATTTTACAATTGGAGCTGCTATTGTCTCAGATGCCAGATCTATTAGTTCTTTTGTTTCAAAGGGATGGGGTGATATTGCCCCCATTCCACCTGTTATAGGATTGGTTTTATCTGAGGTACCTTCAAATCTCTCTGGGTAATCCATTGCTGTTGGAAGGATCCTGAAATTTCCATTTTTGTCCACAAATATAGTAAAACTGATCTCAACTCCAGACATACGGGATTCTATTAAAAGGGGCCACATTGCTTTTCTGAACATGGACTTGTATGATTTTTTATAGTCCTTGATCAAAGTGGAATATACCTCTTCTATTTCCCATGTGCTCAGGATGACCCTTGCTCCTTTACCTCCTGCACTGTATGGGTATTTAAGCACTGCCCCTCCAAATTGGTGTATGTACTCAAGACAGGTGGACAGGACATCTTTGTAAGACTTACCATCTACAATGGTCCACTTATCTGCCACAGGCACTGCTATGTCTTTTAATACTTGTTTGCATCGTGCTTTATCCCCCTCTAAAAAGGCAAATTCTTTGGTCAGCCCAGCTATTTTTCCTCCAAGTCCTTTTTTGTCCATCTCATCCACAAGGCCTTCAAATAAAAGGGCCTCAGGTAAGGGGACTACATAATCTAATTTACCTTTTTTTATTCCTTGCTCTATTGCCTGGGTATAGCTTGCAACACTGTTATCTTTGGTCTCAATGAATTCAATGGGTATATGTAAGATCCTTGCAAATTCAGGCATTGAGGATGTTCCCCTAATGACAACTCCTTGGTAAGATCCTTTGTATAGATCACTGGTAGCTGTGGATACAGTGTACGCAGCAAGATAAGTCCTCCCATCTGTTCCAGCAAAGCCGATTTTTTTTCTCTGGTCCATATCACATATACCTCTCTTTCTTGTTTTTGAAAGCTCGTCAATTTATATGAATGGGCTTTAAAAGTAAACCTTAACTGTTTAACACAGATGGGATTTCTTCTATGCTTTTTAGTACAATAACAGATGAATCAAGGAGATTATTTGATTTTAAATATTCATACTTGCCAATAGTAATAAGTTTTGGTCTGGGCTGTTTTTTTAGCCCCCTTGAAATAATATCTAATTTAGGTTCAATTGGCATTGATAGGTCTGCAACAATTACCTTTATTTCATCAATTTCCACTGCCTTTTGATAGGCAAATATATTTGGATACCATACAGGGAAAAATCCCAATTTTTTAAGTTCATTAAATAAATATTCTTTTCTTGACTGATCGTCTGAAATAACCAGGGCCCTTTGTTTTTTCATATCTATTTTCCTCCATAAAATTACACATGATACTTTACGAAATCCATGTTCACTGATATAGTCTCTGTAAATTTTTAGTCTATCTGGATAGTTTTGTAAAGACGTTTAAAAATTAGGGAGGTAGGGCATATGGAGAAGAAGACAAATGAAAAAGGTGAGCATGTGGATATTAAAAGAAGGGATGTATTAAAGCTCACTGCAAGTGGATGCCTTGCAGGTCTGCTCCTTAAAAACAAAAAGGCAGTTGCAAAATCTGTTGAAACCAAAAATACCTGTCCTGATTTTGTTCCAGATGAGATTACTTCTGCCATGATAAAAAGGGCAAAGAAAATGGGTGTTGATCTGGTATTTGATAGGGAAGTTCACTGCGCAATCTCCTATGCTGGTTACGGTGGTATAACAGGTGTTTGTTGCTTCCACTGTCAGATGGGTCCATGCACAGTGGATGATTCAACAGGTTTTAAAAAAGGTGCATGCGGTGCAACTGCTGATATGATTGTTGCCAAGAACTTGCTTACCAGGGTGCTTGGTGGAGCAGCTGCTCACGTGGAACACATGAGGGCGGTTGCCAAGACCATTGAAGGGGTGGCAAAGGGAAAAATAAAAGGGTACAAGATTCATGATAAGAAAAAATTGGAGAAGGTGTATAAGGGCCTTAGGTGTCGGGGCAGAAATAAGCCCCTATCAGTAGCAAAAAAGAGCTTATATGACTTAAATAGGGATAAGGGGACTCCAAACTGGCTTTATTTTAAGGCAAATAAGGAGAGAATTAATACCTGGAAAAAACTTGGTATCCTGCCAACAGGCGCTGGTGCAGAATTTTCAGAAGCAGCCCATAAGACCCACCTTGGAGTTGACAATGATATGACTCACCTGGCCTTGGGTTCCCTAAAACTTGCCCTTGTTGATGGGTATATGGGCCTTCATGGTGCGTGTGATCTCCAGGACATTTTATTTGGCACCCCGAAGCTGGTAGAAGGTGAGGCAAATCTAACTGTAATTAAAAAAGATTGCATAAATATAATAGTACATGGACATGAGCCCATCCTGTCTGAAAAAATAGTTGAATATGCAAGAAAATATAAAAATCCGCCTAAAAAGATAAATGTGGTTGGAATGTGTTGTACAGGTAATGAAGTTTTAATGAGGCGGGGTGTGCCCCTGGCTGGATCTATGGTGCAGCAGGAGTTGGCAATACTCACAGGTGCAGTTGAGGCCATGGTGGTAGATGTTCAGTGTATTATGCCAAATATAGTAGAGGTTGCAAAACACTTCCACACAAAGATAATTTCAACTAATCCACAGGCAAAGTTTACTGGTGCAATTCACATGGAATTTGAACCAGAAAATGCAGATGAAATGGCTTTAAAAATAGTTGATGTTGCAGTAAAAAATTACAAAAACAGGGATCCATCAAAGGTATATATACCAGATAAGTCCCCAGAAAAACTTATGGCTGGGTTTTCTGTTGAACAAATAATAGATGCCCTAAAGGCAGTAAACAGAAAAGATCCACTGAAACCCCTTGTAGATGCAATAAAGAAAAATAAAATTAGAGGGGTAGTGGCAATAGTTGGATGTGTAAGTCCCAGGGTTGAATATGGATACAGACATACAATCCTTACTAAGAGACTAATTGAAAATGATATATTGGTTGTGGGAACAGGATGTTGGTCCCATGTTGCTGCCCAAAGGGGTTTCATGAAACCTGATCCTGAATACAGAGGGGTTGGAGAAGGCTTAAAATCAGTCCTTAAAGTCATTGCCAGGGCCAATAACCTGCTTGCCCTTCCACCTTGCTGGCATATGGGCTCATGTGTGGACAATGGAAGAATAGAGGATTTGCTAAATCCTCTGGCAGATTATCTGAAAGTGGATATAAAGGACCTGCCAGTTGCAGCCTCAGCACCAGAATTTATAACAGAAAAGGCAGTGTCCATAGGCACATGGGCAGTATGTATGGGGGTATTGACCCATATTGGGGGACAACCCTATGTATCAGGTAGTAAAAACATGGTGAAGCTACTGACAAATGATCTAGAAAAGATCATTGGTGCGAGATTTTATGTTGAAGAGGACCCAGAAAAAACAGCCAGGTATTTAATTGGTTATATAAATCAAAAGAGAAAAAAACTGGGTCTTCCAGTTTAACTAATGGGTTGTTTTAAAAAGATTATAAGGAGGGAATTGTCCTTACTTTTTAGTTGCATAACGTGAATTTTTTCACAAATCTTTTCTTGACAAATCTAACAATTCATATAAGCTGCCCAAAAAAGCACCATTAGAATGTGAACATAATATCAAAAAACAGGAGGTGTATGGATGTCTAGTTTACTTATTCAAAGGCCTTTGCCCCATGGTGGTAGGCTTGTAGAGAGAGTGATTAGAGACAAAGAAGCTGCAAAGAAGATGATCAAAGGTTGCCCCACTTATGAAATAAAGCCCACATTGCATTATGAGACTGGGGTGCCTGTTCGTAATGTGTACCGTGAGATCATGTCTATTTGTTATGGCTTTTTTAGCCCAGTAGAGGGCTCAATGAAAAAAGCAGAAGTTGAGAGAGTTTTAAAAGAGCGTCGCCTTTTAAATGACTGGATTTTTCCATATCCACTGGTCTTTGACATCAGCAAAGAGGAATATAAAGACCTTGGTGTTGGTGCTGGTGATCGTTTGGTGTTAAATCTCAAGGGAAAACCATTTGCAATTCTGGATATTGAAGAAGTTTGGGAGATTGAAGACCCAGAAGAATTGGCACATAAGACCTTTGGAACTCCAGAGGACAATCCAGAGGTAGTGAAGGAGCCCTTTAATAAAAAGCATCCTGGATGGGTAATTTATCGCAGTCTCCAACCTGTGGTTCTTGCGGGAAAATACACCATTATCAATGAACCTAAGTTTAAACCACCTTTTGATCGTTTTTGGTTTCCACCAAGAAAATGTCGTGAAGAATTTGATAAGAGAAACTGGAGAACAGTAATTTGTCACCAGACAAGGAATGTTCCCCATGTTGGTCATGAATTTTTAATGAAAAATGCTGCGTACACTGGTGACACAGAGCCATGTCATGGCATTTTAGTAAATGCTATAATTGGTGTGAAGCGTCGTGGTGATTATCCAGACGAGGCAATTTTGGAAGGTCAAGAGGCAGTAACAACTGCTGGATATATAAAGGAAGAAAGACGTCTTACCTCAATGTGTCTTTGGGACATGCGTTATGGTAATCCACTTGAGTCTCTGCTCCATGGTATAATTCGTCAGAATATGGGATGTACACACCATATGTTTGGTCGTGACCATGCTGCAGTTGGTGAATACTATGACAAGTGGTCAACTCAGATTCTATGGACAGAAGGTATTCCCAGCTTTGGATTTCCAGCTCCACCAACTGATGTTCCTTATGGTCTCCAGATCAGACCTCAAAATATGCGTGAGTTCTCCTACTGTCCAACATGTAAAGAGATGGCTTACAGTGAGAGTTGTGGTCACAAGCGCGAAAAATTAAGTGGAAGTTTCCTTAGGGGAATGGTTGCTGAAGGAGTACAGCCACCAGCAATTATTATGCGTCCAGAAGTCTACAAGATGGTTGTAAAATGGTGGAAGCACTTTAATTATCCATTCTGCAATGAAAAATACGTCATCAACAAAGAAAAAGAGTTGGAAGTGGATTTGGAAGACCTTTAAACTAAATATTTTAGGAGGTTAAAAAATGGCCTATTTTATAGTAGTGCTTTTAGATGATAACCGGTTTGCCAAGATAAAGGGCACCGAGCTAGAAGATAAAGTGCAGTATATGTTTGGTGGTGAGCTTCGTTGTCTGAATGTTGAAGTATCTGAAGAATTAAAGGAAAAGATCTTAAAGGAATTTGATACTGCCCGTATTGACTCCCGTGGAGCTATCACAGACGTTCCTGTAGCCTTTTTAAGGGAACTCTTTAATCAGGTTGCTGAGAAAAAGAATCTTGGAGCAGAGGCAATTGAAGGCGTGCTTGCCAAGGTTAATGAAATTAAAGAGCTTGCAGCAAAAGAGTCTGAGTTTCTGCCTGCACCAGAAATAGAGGTGTAACCTTGTTAAAATAGGGGCAGTCATGAATGGGCTGGCCCTGAAAAGCAGGATTGTTCGGAGGGAGACGGATTTTTTTGAAGCAAATAATAAAATCATAATATGTTGGAATTTAAAGAAAATTCGTTATAATTTAATGCTTGACAACCACAGTTGTGATTGATACTTTTTTCACAATCTTTTTTGAAGGGCTTTAAGGTCAAGCTAATTAGAAATTAAAAACAGGAGGTATGAGTATGCCAACCTACGTAAACCCAGAAAAATGCGACGGTTGCAAAGGTGGAGAGAAGACTGCATGTATGTACATTTGTCCAAATGATTTGATGATTTTGGATGAGAAGGAGATGAAGGCTTACAATCAGGAACCAGATCAGTGCTGGGAGTGTTACTCTTGCATTAAGATTTGTCCTCAAGGTGCAATTACTGCTAGGCCATATGCTGACTTTGCTCCAATGGGAGGAACCAGTATTCCTCTAAGGAGTGCAGAGGACATTATGTGGACCATTCAGTTCAGGAATGGTGAGGTTAAAAGGTTTAAGTTCCCAATTAGAACTACTCCTGAAGGTTCAATCAAGCCCTATGAGGGGAAACCAGAAGCAGGTGACTTAGAGGACAACTTGTACTTTAATGAGACCGAGCTCAAGCAGCCAAAAGAGGTTCTCAATAAGAAGTATGAGGTTCAGGAGGCTGATCTCACCAAGACATGGAAGATTGCAGGGTAATTTAATTTGTTAGGGTCTGGTTTTTGAAGATTATTTAAACTAATAGATAAAAAAAGGAGTAGAAATATGGCACAACTACCAATCAAAGATGAGCCAAAAGGTATACCTCTAGCCGAACCTGAGGTAGTAGAGTTAGAGACCGACGCATTAATCGTTGGTGGTGGTATGGGTGCTTGTGGTGCAGCTTTTGAGGCTGTACGTTGGGCTGACAAGTATGGCGTAAAGGTGTTGTTGGTTGACAAGGCCGCAATGGAGAGGTCTGGTGCTGTTGCTCCTGGTCTTTCTGCTATTAATACCTATCTTGGTGAAAATGAGCCTGATGATTACGTAAGAATGGTCAGAAACGACCTCATGGGAATTGTTCGTGAAGACTTGATTTTTGATTTGGGCCGTCACGTTGACAATTCTGTTCATCTATTTGAAGAATGGGGTCTTCCAATCTGGGTACTCAAAGATGGGAAAAGACTAGACGGTGCAAAGGCAAAGGCTGAAGGTCTTGCCATTAGAAAGGGTGATAAACCTGTTCGCTCTGGTCGTTGGCAGATCATGATCAATGGTGAATCCTATAAGGTAATTGTTGCTGAAGCAGCAAAGAACGCACTTGGTGAAGATAGATATATTGAGAGGCTTTTTATTGTTAAGTTGCTTCTGGATGCAAAAGAGCCAAACAGGATTGCTGGTGCTGTTGGTTTCTCCACAAGGGAAAACAAAGTTTACGTCATTAAGGCAAATGGTGTCCTGGTGGCCTGCGGTGGTGCAGTAAATGTTTACAGGCCAAGGTCCACTGGTGAAGGTATGGGTCGTGCTTGGTATCCAGTATGGAATGCAGGTTCCACATATGCCCTCTGCTCCCAGGCTGGTGCTGAGATGACAATGATGGAAAATAGGTTCGTACCAGCAAGGTTTAAAGATGGTTACGGTCCTGTTGGTGCCTGGTTCTTGCTCTTCAAAGCAAAGGCAACCAACTATAAGGGTGAAGATTACTGTCAGACCAATGCTGCAA
This sequence comes from Desulfothermus okinawensis JCM 13304, assembly GCF_054654515.1. Lineage (NCBI taxonomy): Bacteria > Pseudomonadati > Thermodesulfobacteriota > Desulfovibrionia > Desulfovibrionales > Desulfothermaceae > Desulfothermus > Desulfothermus okinawensis. Next base: position 7,644 of record NZ_BAAIEW010000020.1, read on the forward strand.
TGTTAAAGCCCTATCAGGATCGTGGTTATGCCACTGGTGCTGTTATCCCAACATGTCTAAGAAACCACATGATGATAAGGGAAATGAGGGAAGGCCGTGGTCCTATTTACATGGACACAGCAACTGCCCTTCAGACCACTTTTAAGGAACTCTCCAAGGCTGAGCAAAAGCACTTAGAGGCAGAGGCTTGGGAAGACTTCCTTGACATGTGTCCTGGTCAGGCAAACCTCTGGGCATGTATGAACATCAAACCAGAGGAGAAGGGATCTGAGATTATGCCAACGGAGCCTTATCTTTTGGGTTCCCACTCTGGTTGCTGTGGTATCTGGGTATCTGGACCTGATGAGGATTGGGTACCTGAAGAGTACAAGATCAAGGCAGACAATGGAAAGGTATATAACAGGATGACCACAGTAAATGGTCTGTTTACTGCTGCTGATGGTGTTGGTGCATCTGGTCATAAGTTTTCATCTGGTTCCCATGCTGAAGGTAGAATTGCTGGTAAACAGCTTATTCGTTGGTGTGTAGATCACAAGGATTTCAAACCAACCCTTAATGTGTCAGCAGAAGATCTAAAGAAAGAGATTTATCAGCCTTGGTACACATACATGGAACACAAGGATGAATCCACTGATCCAAATGTAAATCCAAGTTTCATCACCCCAAGAAACTTCATGTTCAGGCTCATTAAGCACACTGACGAATATGGTGGTGGTTGTGCCACTTACTATATGACTTCTGAGGCAATGTTAAAGGTTGGATTTGAGCTCTTGGATATGCTGGAAGAAGACTCCAAGAAGCTGGCAGCAAGAGACCTACACGAACTTATGAGGTGTTGGGAACAGTATCATAGGCTCTGGACTGTAAGGCTCCACATGCTCCATATTGACTTCAGGAAAGAGAGCCGTTATCCTGGTTTCTACTACAGGGCTGACTTCATGGGTATAGATGATTCCAAATGGAGATGTTTTGTAAACTCCAAATATGATCCTGAGAAGAAAGAACTTACTCTGTTCAAGAGACCTTACATCCAGATCATTCCTGATCCATATGCCCCATAGTGGATATATGAACAATAGAGGGCAGGATCTAAATTAGGTCCTGCCCTTTTTTTCATATTTTTCTTGAGGTGATCTTAAGGGAATTTTATTCCAGTGGATAAAGTTCCCTCAAGGGCACAATCAAAGCACAATATCTTATGGTTTTTAGGTTGCCTAACTAAAGGGGATAGGATAAGAATTATTTAAATCTTTTTATCTAGGTAGGTGAAGGTACGATATGGTGTATTGTGGGGGTGTTAAGGCGATTATTGGTATAAGCTCTGTTATAGGGAGGATGAAATGTCAAAAAGTATTTTAGTGATTGGGGGTGGCTTCAGCGGCATAACTGCAGCCCTGGAAGCGGCTGAAGTGGGCCATGAAGTCTATCTCGTTGAAAAACGGCCTTTTTTAGGCGGTAGGGTGATGCAACTTAATAAGTATTTCCCTAAGTTGTGTCCCCCATCCTGTGGTCTGGAGATACAATTTCAGAGGATTAAAAGAAATCCAAATGTGAAGGTATTTACATTGGCAGAGGTTGTATCTGTTAGTGGTAGTCCTGGTAATTATGAAGTAGCAGTTAGGATTAAGCCAAGGTATACAGCACCTAGAAGTTGTGACCTATCAGAAATTGCAGCAAAGCTCTCTGCCAATGTAAAAAATGAGTTTGAATTTGGCTTGAGCTCCAGAAAGCCGCTGTACATGGATGCTCCTTTTGCATACCCTGGAAGGTATGTGCTTGAGTTAGATCGTGTAACAGAGGAAGAAAAGAAGTTACTATCCAAGAGCCCTTTTATTAATCTTAAAGATGAAGAAAAGACCATCACACTTAATGTTGGATCAATTGTCATTGCAACTGGTTGGAAGCCATATGATGTAACCAAACTTACAAATTTAGGGGCTGGTCAAATTGCAAATTGTATATCCAACATGCAGATGGAGAGACTTGCATCTCCATTTGGTCCCACAAATGGGAGAATCTTGAGGCCATCAGACGGGACTGCTCCAAAAAGGGTAGCATTTGTCCAGTGTGCAGGATCAAGGGACGAAAATCACCTGTCCTATTGTTCTTATATCTGTTGCATGGCATCTTTAAAACAGGCAACTTATGTCAGGGAACAATATCCTGACTGTGAAGTGACAATCTTCTACATTGACCTGAGGACACCTGGTAGATATGAGAAGTTTGCCAAGAAGGTCTTAGCAGACGAAAAGGTTAAGGCCATTAAAGGTAAGGTTGCAAAGGTAGAAGAAGACATTGCTACATCAGGTGTCTGGCTAACAGCAGAGGACGCAATATCAGGTAACAAGATTACCGAGAAATTTGATCTAGTGGTGCTGGCAACTGGTATGCAGCCATCACTTTCAGGGGAAAGATTGCCCTTTGATGTTGAAATGGATGCAGAGGGTTTTGTATTTGATTCTCAGGACAAGGGTATATTTGTAGCAGGTTGTGCAGCCGAGCCTCTAGATGTTATGAAATCAGCTCAATCAGGTACTGCTGCAGCTATGAAAGCCATACAAACGGTAAGAGGGAGGTAAATATGGCCGAGAAGATCGGTATATACATAGACAAAGCAACCTTTGATCCATATTTAGATGTGGATCAATTGGTGGAAAAGATAAAAAATAGATGGGGAGATGCAACACCTGTAATAAAGGTATTTCCTCTGGTAGCCAGTGACGAGGCTCGTAAGGAGATTCAGAAGGACCTAGACTCTGGTGCCATTGATGGGGTGTCCATTGTTGGACCATCTCCAAGGGAAGATACAGAATATTTTGATTTTGGTCCAAAGGTTGTTGTAGATAGGGTAAACTTAAGGGAACAAGGGATAATGGCCTTTAAGAATCCAGATGGCACTCCCTTAAGACCTGGAGATGAAACTCCTCAGCTTCTTTGGGACATGGTAATGGATTACATAAACATGTCCGTTATCAAACTCCAGAAGAGTGTCCCACCAGAAGGTGAACCAATTGAGAGTGTAAAGAGAATCCTGGTGTTAGGTGGTGGGTGGACTGGTATCCATGCAGCAATGGCAGTTGCTGAAGCAGGTTATGAGGCTGTATTGGTTGAAAAGGAATCAGAACTTGGTGGATATGCTGCTAAATTATATAAAAGTTTTCCCATAAATCCTCCTTACACACAGGCAGAAGATCCAAAAATCCAGGAAAAGATTCAGGCCGTTAAAAGTAACAGCAAGATCAAGGTATATGTAGCAACTCAGCTAGAGAAACTGGTTGGTCAACCTGGCCAGTACACTGCTCACTTGAAGACAGCTAAAGGTGAAGAAGAGGTTCAGGTGGGATCAGTTGTTGTGGCCACTGGATGGAAACCCATTGAGCCAAAATACTTGGAACCACTGGGCTATGGATCACTTAAAAATGTGGTTACAAATGTGGAATTTGAAGAAATGGCAAAGAAAGGTGAGATCAAAAGGCCCAGTGATGGATCTGTTCCAAAGAACGTCCTTTTTGTTTTGGGTGCCTCAGATCTTTATGAAGACATGGCCAAACAGGAAGAAGAGGAAAGGCAAAAGAAGTTAGAACAGGCAGAGGCAAAGGATGAGGAATCATCAAATGAAGAGGCAGAAGAGGTAAAATTTGAGCCAATCAAGACCTACAGACATTTAGAATACACCTCAGAGGTTACCTCTCTCACAGCTTTAAAACAGGCAGGATATGTGAGGGAGATGATAGAGGATTCCATTGCCTATATTATATATGAACACATGATGACCCCTGGTGTGTATGAACTTTACTATAAATCTGCCCAGGATGATCCTGGTATAATGCTAACCAAAGGAAAGGTCACCTCTTTTTATGCAGGTACCAATGAAAATGTGATTGTGAGGATAGAGGATAACCTCTTAGGTGAGACCATAGAGGTTGAAGCAGACCTTGTTGTTGTACCAACGGGATTTGTACCAACCACTGCCCTTGAACCTGTGATTAACTTAGAGTATAGACAGGGTCCAGCATTTCCTGATTTGGATCTCTTTGATGGTTATGCAGATTCAAATTATATCTGTTTCCCATATGAGACCAGGAGAACAGGGATCTATGCAGCAGGGCCAGTGAGACAGCCAATGACACTTTCCAGGTCAGCATCTGACGCATATGGCGCAGCACTTAAAGCAATTCAGTGTATTGAATCTGTAAACAGGGGTGTCGCAGTACATCCAAGATCTGGCGACCTCTCTTATCCAAAGTTTAATTTTGTAAGGTGTACCCAGTGTAAGAGGTGTACAGAGGAGTGTCCATTTGGTGCACTGGATGACGATGAAAAGGGAACACCAAAGCCCAATACTGGTAGATGTAGAAGGTGTGGTACATGTATGGGTGCATGTCCTGAAAGGGTTATTTCCTTTGACAACTACAGTGTTGGCCAGATTGGCTCCATGATAACATCCATCAAGGTTCCAGATAATATGGAAAAAGAAGGGCCAAGGATTGTGATACTTGCATGTGAGAACGATGCATACCCGGCACTTGATATGGCAGCAAAGAGAGGACATAGATGGAGTCCATATGTGAGGATTATACCAGTTCGCTGTCTTGGATCTGTGAACACCATATGGATTGCAGATGCAATGAGTAAGGGCAATGACGGATGTCTGCTTCTTGGTTGTAAGTATGGCGAAGACTATCAGTGTCACTTTGTGAAGGGATCAGAGCTCTGCAGTCGAAGGATGCAAAATATTGGTGAGACCCTGGACAGGCTTGGAGTAGAGTTAGAGAGGGTTAGACAGGAACAGGTTGCTATTGATGACTATGACAAGCTTCCTGAGATAATTGATAGTTTTGTTGAAGATATTATAAAACTGGGTCCCAATCCTTTTAAGGGATATTAGTAGGAGGGAAATATGACTATGGTAAGTCGAGTAAAACCTGACCTTGAGTTTATAAAAGAACTCCAGCAGGTGGGCGGAGAAAATGTGAAGAAGTGTTTTCAGTGTGCCACCTGTAGTGTTGTTTGTCCTCTATCTCCAATGGACAAGTCCTTTCCACGTAAGGAGATGGTCTGGGCCCAATGGGGACTGAAAGACAAACTTGTGAATGATATTGATATGTGGCTGTGTCATAAGTGTGGACAATGCAGCGAGATGTGTCCAAGGGGAGCAAAACCAGGTGAGCTTATGGCGGCCTTGAGAAATATGGCATATAGAAACTTAACTGGACCATCCTTTCTGGGAAAATGGATGAGTTCTGTAAAACACCTGCCAAAATTGATTGCTATTCCAGCGATTATATATCTCATAATCTGGTTTATTACAGGGAGTATGAATGGTTCTGCATTCCCTCTATTAGATGGTCATGTGGATTATAGTTTGCTGTTTCCTGGAGATTATACCATTGACCCAATTTTCGGTCTTGCTTCTGTTTTTGTTATCTGGTCCTTTTATAAGGGGATTATGAAACTAAAAGAGGTTTTTGATGCTCAACCTAAGACATTTGTAATTGGTTATGAAAAACCAAAGACAATCTGGCATGCACTATATGATGTTATAAAAGATGAGGTCCTCACCCATAAAAAGTTTAAAGATTGTGGTGAAGAAGAGACTGATGAGGTAAAATTTAAAGGTCACCTTATGCTCTTCTATGGATTTGTTGCACTGTTTATTGTAACAGGTGTTGTGGCGTTTACCCACTGGGGAGGTAAGGTATTGCCATTTTTACATATGAAATATCCAATGCCAATCTATAATCCAATAAAATTGCTTGCAAACGTGGGCGCTGTTCTCCTGATTGTTGGGCTTGTATATTTGACAAAGAGAAGATTAAATGAGACCAAAAAGGATGCCTCAACATATTATGATTGGTACCTGCTTGGTCTTATATGGGTAATTGGTCTTAGTGGAATTTTAAGTGAGGTACTCAGGTGGGCAAATATAGCAGGACTGGCCTATCCAATTTACTTTATTCATTTGGTCTCAGTGTTTATGCTTATTGCATATCTGCCCTGGTCAAAGTTAGGGCATTTAGTATATAGGGTCTTTGCCCTTGCATATGCAAGGATGATTGGAAGGGTATCCACTGAGGTGGATGAGCAGAAAAATAAACTTTTTGTTATATAAATAAGGAGGCTGTCATGGCAGAAGCTCGGAAAGTTTTCCCCATGCAGACATTTGTGTCTTATCTTAGGGGCAAGGCAGGCAACTACAATCAGGATGTTCTCGAGTTGCTAAGTTTCGTAACCCAAAAACAGGTGGACAAGGAATTGGCTCCATTTGCCTCTGCAATGTCCAAGGCCTGGATCTATGAACAACATCCAGAGCTTGCAAGGCTCGGAAAGGAAGAGGTGAGAGAACTTGGTGAGAATGTATCCATTTTGTCTCTTCCAGCTGATGTGCAAGAAGAGGTAGATGCACTTTTTGACAAAATAGCTGAATACAAAAAGACAATTGAAGAGCAGAAGGCTAAATTGGCTGAATATGAGGGTATTATTGAAGAAAACAAGAAGAAAATAGCTGCATTGGAATCAAAGGTAGCAGATTATGAAGCACAGATGAAGGACGAGGGAGAAAAGAAAATAATAGCATCTGCTGCTAAGGTGGACGAGTACATCAAGAAAGTTGATGATCTTCTTGCCAAGATCGAGGAAGTGAAAAAACATGGAGTGGTAACAGTATCTGGTGAAGGTGCTCAGGCAGCAGAATCTGAAGGTGCTGCAACTGAGACTGCTGGGTCAACAACATCTGAAGCCAAACCAGAATTTGGATTTGGCGGTGATGTCTCTGATGGAGAATTTGGATTCTAGAGATTAGAATGAAGATGATTTTTAAAACGCCTATCCCTGATTTGGGGTAGGCGTTTTTTTTTATTCATGGGAATTCATTTTAAAGTCCACTTTTACCTTGAGCATTTTTGTTGCAGGAAGACTTAAGATTTCAATACCTGTTATACTTTCCATTTCCTTTAGGTCCTTCTCTATGTCTTCCCAACTGGGTGCAATGTATGTAAACCACACATTGTACTCATGTTTTCTCAAATAATTGTGTGTAACCCCTGGGTATTTATTCACTGTTTTTACAAACTTATCTAATTTATCTTTGGGCACCTTTGCACAACAAAGTGTTGATTTCCATCCCAATTTTCTGGACTGGAAGTTGGCTCCTATTCTACGAATAATTCCCTTTTGCTTTAATTTTCTTACCCTGGCTAATACCTCTGCCTCTGTTAATTCAACTATCTTTCCAAGTTCATGGTATGGCCTTTCACATATGGGAAATTCAGATTGGATAATATCCAAGATTGCCCTGTCCTTTTGATCCATATTATTTCATCCTCTTTGGTTTATAGCTACACAGGGGCTCTTCATCAAGATAGTCCCCTAACATGGTATATGACCTTGCCCTGCAACCACCACACACTTTAAAGTATTCGCAAATAGAACATTTTCCTTTGTAACACTCTGGATTTCTAAGTTTTTCAAAAACTGGGGATTTTTGCCATATTGTCTTAAAGTCCTGTTCCCGAACATTCCCGCAATTTATTTTTAAATATCCACATGGCTGAACTATGCCATTATTAGATACAAAACAAAAACCAATCCCTCCTAGACATCCCCTTGTAACTGCATCAAGACCAAAATTTTCAAAATTAACCTTCAAACCCTCTTGTTTTGCCCTTTGCCTTAATATCCTGTAGTAATGGGGCGCGCAGGTAGCCTTTAGGTGAATGTCCTTTGCGATTTTCCTGAAATCGTAGAACCAGTTTAATACCCTTTCATATTCCTGAGCTGATATTATTTGATCCTTAATCTCATTTGCCCTGCCAGTTGGAACCAGTAAAAATATATGCCATGCCACAGCCCCAAGATCTTTCACAAGGTCAAATATATCTTTGAAACTGTTTAGGTTTGATTTTGTGACAGTTGTGTTTATCTGAAATTCTATGTTGTTTTCCTTTAAATAGGATATGGCATCCATTGTCTTTTCAAATGCACCATCAACCCCCCTGAATTCATTGTGGGACTTTGCATCTGGTCCATCAATGGATAAAGATACTCTTTGAATGGATAACTCCTTAATCTTTTTGGCGACTTGTCTTGTTATAAGTGTTCCATTTGGTGAGAGTACAGGTTTTAGCCCAAGGCTCTTGGTATAGGCTATTAAATCAAATATATCTTCTCTCATAATGGGCTCGCCACCTGTAAATATCACTATGGGATTTCCCACCTGCGCTATGGACTCAAGGAGTTCTTTTCCTTCTTTATTGGTGAGTTCATCTTCGTTTGGGGTGAGTTTTGCCTCTGCCCTGCAATGTTTACATGCAAGGTTGCAGGCAGATGTCACCTCCCATGCAACCAATCGTAAATTTGGTTTTAATTTATCCATAACTACAGCCAATTTTTTAATAGTTGTTCTGTGAAATAACTAAGTATCAGGTCTGCACCAGCCCTCTTAATGCTGATTAGACTCTCAATGGCAACCATTTTTTCATCCAGCCATCCCATTTTTGTAGCAGCCTTTATCTGGGAGTATTCCCCTGATACCTGGTATGCAGCAATTGGATGTGCAATTTTTTGTCTCAAGGTTGAGATGATATCGAGATAGGCAAGGGCAGGTTTTACCATTATAATGTCTGCACCTTCTTTTATATCAGCCATGGCCTCCCTCAATGCCTCCCTCTTATTTGGGGGATCCATTTGATAGGATCTCCTGTCCCCAAATTTTGGGGCGCTTTCTGCTGCTTCCCTAAAAGGTCCATAAAAGCTTGATGCATATTTTACTGCGTATGACATAATGGGAAGGTTGTAAAATCCATTTTCGTCCAATACTTCCCTGATTTTCTTTATCCTTCCGTCCATCATATCAGATGGTGCCACCATATCTGCCCCAGATCTGGCGTGTGACAGGGCTGTTTTAGCAAGTAAATCCAGGGTTGGGTCATTTAATACCTCTGAGTTTTTAACAATTCCACAATGTCCATGGGATGTGTATTCACAAAGGCATACATCAGTTATAACTATTAGCTCTGGAAATTTATCCTTTATTTCCTTTACTGCCCTTTGAACAATACCATCTGGATCATAGGCAGATGATGCTATTTCGTCTTTTTCCTCTGGTATGCCAAAGAGTATTATTGCCCTTAGTCCAAGGGGATATATTTCACTGATTTTTTTTAGTACTTTATCTATACTAAGCTGGAATTGACCTGGCATTGATGGTATTTCTCTGGAAAAATCTTTATCACTGGTCTCAACTACAAAATATGGTTGAATTAAGTCCTCTGGACAAAGATGTGTCTCCCTCACCATGTCCCTTAAATATGTTTTGCTTCTAAGTCTTCTTCCCCTGTAAAACATAGCTTACTCCCTATTTTATTCCAATTTCTTCATCTGTTAGATAACACGCAGGATCTTGTGCCCAGATATCTCCATAAACTGCCTCAGCCCTGGCCCTAAAGTTCCCTGCACAAATATTTAAAAACCTGCATTTTGCACATCTCCCCTTAACGTATTTCTTCTTGTCTTTGAGTTTACTTAGCAATTCAATTGAAGGATCGTCCCAGATTTGAGAAAATGGTCTTTTAAGGACATTTCCAAAGGAGTGATTTCTCCAAAACTGGTCTGCATACACTTCTCCATCCCATGAAATGCAGCCAATGCCACGTCCTGAATTGTTTCCCTCATTGTATTTTAATAGCTCCATGACTTCCTGTGCCCTTTTTGGGTCTTCTTTCAAGAGCTTTAAATAGATATATGGACCATCTGCATGGTTATCCACTGTGAGTACCTCTGGTTTGAAACCTGAATCAAATAATTCTTTGGTCTTGTGCAGAATTAGATCCATGAGTTTTCTGGTTTCAAGGTGGGATAGGTCCTCATCTATTAATTTTGACCCCCTGCCACTGTAAACCAAGTGATAGAAACAGATTCTAGGAATTGATCTTTCCTTAATTAGATCAAAAATTTTGGGAACTTCCATATAATTTCTCTTATTTATGGTAAATCTGAGTCCTACCTTAAGACCCTCTTGTTGACAGTTATAGACTCCTTCCATTGCCTTTTTAAAGGCACCTGGGACCCCCCTAAAAAGGTCGTGGACTTCTTCAAGACCATCTATTGATATGCCAACGTAAGATAGCCCCACCTCCTTTAGTTCCTTAGCCTTTTCCCTGGTTATTAATGTACCATTTGTGGATATAACAGCCCTCATGCCTAGCTCCACAGAATATTTTGCCAGTTCCACAAGGTCTTCCCTCATAATGGGCTCTCCACCAGAAAATAGGACAACAGGCACACCAAAGTCCGCAAGGTCCTTTAAAATCTCCTTTGCCTTGTTAGTGTTTATGGGATCATTGGCATTTAATTTTGCCTGGGCATAGCAATGGACACACTTTAAATTACACCTTTTGGTTATATTCCAGACAATAACTGGCTTTTTGTCCTTTGAAAATTGCAACAAATGTGATGGGAGCTTTTTGGAATCCCTGCCATACCTAAGTGCATCTGATGGTTCAACATTGGAACAATATAACTTTGATATTCCAATCATTGGTTTCTCCTTAAATTTTAGATAGTTATTTTTTAGGAAAAATTGGTTGCTTGTGATTTGCCCATCTTTTTATGGGCACATAAATATCGTCTAAAAGGGAACTTAGTAAGGTGGCCAATGGAAATGGCGGATAGTTGTATTTTGTCTTCCAAAACACATAGTCTTTATCATTAAATGATTTAATTTCACCCATATGGGTAATAGACCAGATTAAATAGTTAGTCTTTGTGTCATAGATGTCAATTTTTATGGCCATCCTGGTTGGAGATACTCCACCCCCTAAAAATATATAGGTTATTTCAGGAGTTATAACAATATTGCATTTCCTTTCTCTGGCCTTTTTCATGGCAATTTCTAAATCTTGGATTTCATCTTTGGACATTACAAGTCTATTGAATACCCGGTTTTTTAGGAAGTTACTGTATAAAATTTTTGTGAGTTCCTTCTTAAAAAAAGGCTTATCTTTATCAATTCTAACCATTATTTTAAAGGGTATTAAAAATCCAGATGGAGGGTGGTCTGGTAGGTTTAATGGATATATCAGGAAGTTGGGTTCAGATTTAACTATTTTGGGCTGTCTTCTAATGGTAACGGAAGTGTAGTCAACCTCTACATTGTTAGTAGTACATGATGTGATTAATAAAATTAATATTAATAAAGCTTTTTTTTTCACTTTATTGTTTCCTTTCTGTTGGACAAGGAGCTTCCTGGATACATTTAATAAGCTCTTGTTTGGAAATAATCAGACTTCTTTTAAGTTCCTGTTTCTTTTTCTCAGGTAGGGTGGAAAAATATTTTTTTTCTAATATCCTATCTAGATTATCCATCTCTATTTGAATTTTTTTTATTTTTCTCTGGAAATCACCATTGGAAATCCATATTTTACCAATTAGTTCTGTAAGTTCTCTGATTTCACTGGTTAATTTTTTTAATTGTTCAGGGGTGAGCTTAGGTGCTTTAGGTGCTGTTTTATTCTTTTTTAAAAATTTAAAAAAGTTTTTTACATTAAACATACTACATGCCTTTTATTTTCATTGCCATGGGCAGTGATAGTATGAATATTATTATAACTGGGATTAACATTGCTATTGCTACTTTAAGCCCAGATGTTTTGTGAACATATTTGTAACCCAAAAAATTACATACACTAGACCATATTATACCAATAATTGGGCCCAGGAATGGAAATATGCTCATGACCATAGGTGCAGAAGAATAGCACAATACTTTGAATGTCCCCTTAAATCCCCTTGAACCGTCTTTTACTAATAACAGGCATAGGTGGTTTATTCCTGCTGCCATAAATAATAGTATTGTTAGTAGAACTGGATATAGAAGGAGCCAGAGCAAAGATGCCATGCCGTGAAGCCCCAGGTTTAAAAAGTCCATTTCATGGGCTGGATTGGACATACCGATTCCAGCTATAGACCATATCATCCTAAAGGCAGTATAGAATTCAGAAATGAGTAGATAGAATATAAGGGGTCTTGTATATCCACCCCTGGTGGACATGGATTTAAAAAATTCTTTTGGACTAAGGCATACCATTTTTATTGTATCAAAAAAACCAGCAAAAAAACCTTTTTGTTCGAGCTCCTCCCATGGAATGGAAAAGGTTTTCCTTGTATATCCTGTGTCTTCTTCCCCTTGTTCAAGCTCTGATAGGTCATATTTTTCGTTTTCATAGTTGAGTTTTTCAAGGCTTTCCCATAGATCTTTGGATTCTTGCGTATCTTGAGCACCATCTATATTGGGTTCACTTCCATTTTCTTCTTCAATGGTCCTGAATCTAAATTTGTGTTTACATTTTGGGCAGGTGGCAATTTGTGCATTTTTTGGTATTTTGTCTTCAGGAATATCCTTGGAAAATCCGCATTGTGGACATGTTATTTCCATTTTAAGGTTCCTTTTTTTATAATTGACAATTTTTAATTGAAGATAAAAAATAAAATTAACTGGGTCAAGTTTTGAATATTTCTGTCATAAATATTTAAATAAGTATATTGGGAACCCACTATGTCACCACTTATAGACTATTCAAACATTATCAACCTGGTGCAAAGGGAATTGGCCAAAAGATACGATTTAGATAAAAGCATAATAAATGTACCAGGAAAGTCCATTGCGTGTAAAGTTGATGAAAATTACTATATGATGTTGCATCCATCTTTTATTGAATATCTATGTAAGCTCTGTGGAATCCTACCAAACTCCCTAACACAAACACTGATAAAAACAGGAAATTTGATTGCGGATCCAGTGACAAGGGATTTTTATCGTCTGGTAGAAGTGAGATGGACCGCTAACATGGCACCAATCAAGGTGAAGGCAGGATTTGTTTTAAGTAGCCTGATTGACAACAGTATTAGATTTTATAGCAAAACTATTAAGAAAAGTTTAGATGTGTCAGATCTAAAGATATCTCTTAGGTCAAAATCAAATATTCAGTCCCTTTTTGTGAACAAGACACCACTTAATTCAACTGTTTTTTTTGATTAGGATCTTGGTGAAAGGCAATTAATTTTATATCGTTTTTTTTAAGAGCCATGATGTAAGGTGAAATTTTTTGTTTAAAGAGGGCGAGCTCGTCTTTTGGTAGTGGCTTTAGGGGGGTTGATTTGATTTTTAATGGATTTATATATTTGCCATAGTGCTTTACCCTAAAGTCCAGATGGGGACCAGTTGCATATCCAGTGGCTCCAACATATCCAATCACGTCACCCTGAAATACCCTTTTACCCACCCTTAGTCCTCTAGCAAATTTGCACATGTGGTTGTATATGGTAACATATCCATTGGGATGCCTGATTTTTACATAATTTCCAGCAGCCCTGTCATGGGCCTTTTTTATTACTATTCCGTCGGCAACTGTCTTTATTGGTGTGCCCCTTGGAGCCGCATAATCCACCCCTAGATGTGGCCTCACTATTTTTAGAATGGGATGGTATCTATGGTATGAAAATCTGGATGATATTCTGGTAAATTTCAGGGGGGCCTTTAAAAAGGATTTTCTAAGTGGTATGCCATTTTCATTAAAATAGTCTGTTCTCCCAGAGCTGGTAGTGTATAAAAATGCATTATATACTGTCCCCTGATTTATAAATTGAGCAGCCAGTATCTTTCCATAACCTTTAAACCTACCTTTTCTGTATCTCTTTTCTACAATAATCTTAAATGAATCACCTACCCTTACATCTCTAATAAAGTCTATATCCCATGCAAAGATTTCTGATAATTTTAATGCCAGAAAATCTCCTTCCCCTGTTTTTTCCACTGCTTCAAAAAGGCTGGATTCAATTGTTCCCTGCACTATGGTTGGTTTAATGTAATATTTTATACGTAATTTTTCTATATTAAAATCACCATTTTTTATATTAACTTTAATTTTTTCTGTAGCATTTATTTCATATTCAAAGGAGATAAGATTGTTATCCTTCAGATATAGGGTGTATGGCTGGCCCACAACTAGTCTGTTTAAGGGATAAATTTCCTTTGCTTTTTTTGTTAAATATATTATATCAGATACATTAAGGTAATTTTTTAGAATTGAGACCAGATTTTCTCCTGTTTTAACTCTATTTTTAATTGATTTTATTTTTGGTTTGCCAAGATTATTGGAGGGTAGTGTTGCAGTTTGTAAATCAAGTTTTTTATTTTTCTGGTAATTCGGTGTGCGTACATTTTCCTTTGTGGAAAAGTCTATAAAATACAGCACTAGAAACGTCAGAAAGGTTAAAAATCCAATTGTAATTGTAAATAATTTTTTCTTTTTACCGGCAACTATCTTTTTTCTATTCAGGTTGTAGTAGATATATTTATCCATAATTTTTACTGTGTAAGGTTGACTAATTTTTATATTTTTATAACTAAATAATTTCAAATTAAAAGTCAATTTTTGATAGAGGAATTGACTAGTCGTCTTAGTAGTAAAGATTGACATAGAGGTTGCCGCATGATTAAGTGAATTTTTATATGGGTATAGACATAACATGAAAAAAAATAAGGGAGCAAAAGATATGTTTAGGGAGGGAGGGGTCAACGTGTCTGAATCCCGAGAAAAGGGCATTGATAGACGTAGGACTTTAAGGATAAGGTACTCTGGTCTAAAAAGATTGGGCCTAGATGATTTAGAAAAGCCTTCTATTAAATTTGCTGAAACCAAGGATGAGCTAGAACAGGCATTTGCTCTGGTGTATCAAGTGTATTCAGAAAAAAAGTATATAACAGACCCAAAGGAGCACAAACTATATTTTTCCATATATTCTCTCTTGCCTGAGACTGTACATATTATAGCTAAGAGGTATTTAACAGTAATATCCACATTAACTGAGATTTTTGATACAGAAGACTTTGGTCTGCCAATGGATGTGATATACAAAGATGAGCTAGATGAGTTAAGGGAAAAAAATCGCAACGTGGTGGAATTATCAGCCTTGGCAACACCTAGGGAATATAGGTGGAAGAATATTTTTTTATATCAAGTTCAGGTTATGTATTGGTATTCACTTTATAAAGGTGTTGACGATATATGTATTGCAGTAAATCCCAGGCATGTTAGATATTATATGAATTTATTCCCGTTTGAAAAGTTGGGGGAAGAAAAGATGTATCCAAGGGTTAATGCTCCTGCAATAGGTCTACGTGGCAGAGTTGAAGACTCTATCGAGGAAATGATAGAGATATTTCAGGCATTGGATATGGAAACTCCACTGGATTACTATTTTTACTTAATGACAGGGTCAAGGCCAATAAAAGCCTCTTCCATATTTAGACATGATTTAGAGAAGGTAAAACCTAGGCCTAAACAGATTACTGCAGATACAATTGCATATTTTTTGGAAAAAGATCCCTCAATAAAAGAGAAGCTTACACCAAGGCAAAGGGAAAAGTTATTGTCTGCATATAAGGGTCTGGATAGAAAAGGAGTTTTATAATGGTGAAGATAAAAACTTTACTTTTATTGCTTCTGCTTTTTTTCGTTGCCTTTGTTTGTTATGGGCAAGAACTAACTGGTAGGGAGCTGGCTAAGAAGATACACGATAGATATCTAGGAGATAATTCCAGGGCCGTTGTCTCTATGATATTAATAGATAAAAGGGGAAGAAAAAGGGAAAGGAAGTTTGTAAGTGTATTCATGGAAAAAGACTCCATTAGAAAGAATTTTATGAGATTTTTGGAGCCCCAAGACATCGCTGGTACAGGTTTTTTGTCAATTGAAGATAAGGACGGTAAAACCACCCAATATTTATATCTGCCCTCACTCAGACGCTCTAGGAGGATAGTCTCATCACAAAAGGGCAGTTCCTTTGTAAATAGTGATTTTACTTATGAAGATATGGAAAGACGAAGTGTAGATGAATTTGAACACAAAATCGTTGGAAAGGAAAAAATAGACCATAAAGTCTGTTATATTTTGGAGTCTACTCCAAAGCCAGGTACCAACACAAAGTATTCATTGATTAGGAGTTATGTACCAGAAAATATTTATTTAAGTATAAAGACAGAATTTTATGATAAACACAATGAATTATTTAAAATATTAAACGTAGAAAAATTGGAAAAGATTCAGGGTATATGGACTCCCATGGTCATGGTCATGGAGAATTTAAAGCGAAAACATAAGACCATATTGAAAGTTGAGGATATAAAGTACAACATAGCGGGGATTGGAGATGATATCTTCACAAAGAGAAATCTGGAGAACTGGTAATTTATTTTTACTGACACTAATTTTTGTATTTATTTTGCAAAGTATATGTGTTGCTGGTAACAGTTATACATTAAATAAAAAAGATTTTTCCCTTTATAAAGATTTCAAAGACAATTTATCCATATCAGGTATAATAAAATCAACATTTGCAAATCAATTTGACTATGATAAATTTGAAGACAATAGATATGCAAACCCCCTTGTTAGGACAAGCCTAAAATATGATCTCTCTCCAAGGGACCAACTATTTGTTTTATCAAGAAGAAAATCCTATATTAAGTTATCCCTTCAGTGGAATCTGCTGTATATAGATAACGTAGATGATACACGGGATGAAGACTTTGGTTTATATGAAGGCTATTTGGTGTTAAACAAAGGGCCATTTAGATTTAGGATAGGAAAGCAGATTATTAGATGGGGAAAGACCGATGAAATAAGTCCTGTGGACAATGTAAATTCTCAAGATCTCAGGCTTTTTATTATCCCAACTTATGAAGATAGAAAGATCCCAAATTGGATAGCAGATGTTGAATTTTTTAAAAAAAATATACGCATCGAGGGGGTGATTATTCCCTTTGTGGAACCAGATGAGGTCTATTTTTTTGACAGAAACTTTTCTGTATTTAAACAGCTAAAAATGAGCTCCAAGTACTATTTAGATAGATATCCACTTAATCCAGTAATGACGGCATATCTTAAAAATTACGTTAATAATCTCCAGGTGGATAAGGATATTCCCTCAAAATCCCTAAAAAATATTCAAGCAGGCGCAAGGGTTGGGTTTACCTTTGACAGGGTAGATTTGGCATTTAGTTATTTGAACAATTTTGATCAAAGTCCTTATATAAAGTATTTCCCTGTATCTGGGCTTAGGATAAAAGAAGATTTTTCTGGAGAAAATCTACTTTCTCAACTACCTCTTTTGAAGATGGAGGAAAAGGATATTCGAGCAACATATATTCGTAGAAATATATTTGGTTTTGAATTTGAAGGAGGTGCTGGAGATTTTGGTATAAGGGGAGAGGCTGCTTATTTTGACAAAACTGGTTATTTAACTGAGACTTTAACTTCCATTCATAGGGAAAGCTTGTGGTATGTAGTGGGTATAGATTACAATGGAGAAAATGATCTATATTTAAATGTTCAGTTTTCTCATAATCATATTTTTAATTATAAAGATGAAATTCTTTATTTTAAAGAGGACAATGTGTCCTTACTTGGGGAGTTATCTAAAGGTTTTTTTGCAGGGGACTGGAAAGTAGGTGTTAAATCTTCATATTTTCTTTCAGATTATTCATATTTAATAAATCCATATATTGAATGTAAAGCCATTCCCAATTTTCATATTGAAGTTGGGAGTTTTTTCTTTGGTGGTGATAATGATACATTGCTAGGTCAATATGATTTAATGGACCAATTCTACATAAAACTTAAGTACTACTTTTAGCAAGGTTGTTTAAGAAAGATAATATGGACATATCACTGAAATATCCCCGTCTGTTTCTTGTAATATGTTTCATTGTTTTATCTTTTTTTTCTTCATACCTACCAAAGGTAAAGACTGTAAATAACGTTGATTATTTTGATTTAAAGGATAATTCTGCCAGAAAGTTTTATGATAAATTTAGAAAGACCTTTGGAAGCGATGAATTTTTTGTAATAGCCTTTAAAGACGAGCATTTATTTACCCCTAACAAACTCAATATCTTAAAGAAACTAACTGAGGATCTAGAGTCCATCAAATTGGCAAAAGATGTAATATCACTTGCCAATGTGGATGATATAAAAGGCGGTGAGGATTTTTTTGAAGTAAGGGATTTTTTAGAAAAAATACCAAATTCTGTTAAAGAATGTGAAAAGTTAAAAAAAGAGGCTATACAAAATCCCCTATATAGGGATAATTTGATATCAAAAGATGGATCTACAACTGCTATAGTAGTTGTTACTTATATAAGACACGATGATCCAGACTACAGGGAAAAATTGTTAAAACGAGTGGATAAGGTCCTTGATAAATACTCTAAGTATTTTTCCTTTCATATGGCTGGTTGGACAATTACTGATTTTGCTTTAAGTCAATATATGAAAAGGGATTTAAAGGTATTTATACCCATTACATATATCCTGGTGCTTTTTGTTATATGGATTTTTTTTAGAAAGCCATATCTTGTACTCATCGCAGTTATAAATATTTCTGCATGTATGATGTCCACTATGGGGCTTTTTGGTTTAACTGGAACTTACCTTCACAATGTTACTTCTATAGTTCCTCCTCTTATTATGTCCATGTCCCTGGCAGATACTGTCCACATCTTTTCCCATTTGGACTCAACCCTTTTTCAGACCATGTCCAAGATAGATGCTCTAAAACACATAATAAGACGACTATTTCTCCCTTGTTTTTTAACCACCCTTACAACAGCAGTGGGATTCTTATCCCTAATTAGCAGCGAGTTATCTCCCATAAGGGATTTTGCATTGATGTCATCTGGTGGAATGGTATTTGAATTTTTTTATGCATTTATGTTTATTCCCCCTATACTAATATATTCTCCCAGTAGATGGGTCTTTAGGGATTTTTCAAAAAAAGATGATTTTATAAATAGGTTTGTAGAAAAAATTTATAGATTGACCAGTAGCCATGGAATGAAGCTATTAATTTTATTTTTGGTTATTTGTATATTTTCCTTATGGGGTGCATCTAAAGTTAGGGTTGAGACAGATCTAAATAAATTTTTTATGCCATCAACAAAGGAATATAAGGACCTAATGTTTGTGGAAAAAAATCTATCAGGTACAGGTTCTTTAGATGTATATTTAAAAACAGATATAGATGGATTTAAAGATCCCAAAAAACTCTATTTTATAGAGAAATTACAAGATTTTATAAATAAAATTCATGGTGTTGATAAAGTCATTAGCTTAAATGACTATTTGAAAGAAATGAATAAATCCTTTCACAACGAAGATCCAAAATGGTATAAAATACCTGATTCAAGAAATATGATATCTCAGTATCTACTGCTTTTTGATATATCAACCCTAGATGATTTTGTAACAGAGTCATTTGATGAAACAAGATTGTCCATTAGATTATCAGAACATGCATCATCAAAACAAAAGATCATTATTCAAAAAATAGAAAATTTTTTAAAAAAGTATACTCCCCATGATATTACCGCCAGGGTTACTGGTAGGGCCCTACAACAGGTGATAATAATAGATGCATTGGTAAACAGTCAGATAAAGAGCCTATTATATGCAGGTATAACCATAGGTTTAATTATGATTCTGGTTTTAAGGTCTTTGTCTATTGGCCTTATAAGCTTGATCCCCAATATTTTCCCTATCCTTTTGAATTTCGCAATTATGGGTCTTTTTGGAATTACTTTGAATACAGCTACTTCTCTTATCTCTGCAGTTGCCATAGGAATAGCCGTAGATGACACAATTCATTTTTTGTCAGAATATTTAAAATTAAGAAAAAAAGAAAATTTGTCTTCTCAAAATTCTGTATATGAAACAATAAAAAATAAAGGCAGGGCAATTATTAGTTCATCTATAATTTTATTTTTTGGATTTGCAGTACTTATTACAAGTAAATTCCATCCCACCTTTGATTTTGGATTGCTTACATCTATAATTATGTTAACGGCTTTAATAGGTGATTTGATATTGCTTCCATGTATATTGATGATAAGAAAGGACTAAAATAGGAGAGATATTTTATGATAGAGAATATAAAAGAATCATTAAAGGAATGTGGTATATCTAGTAAAGAAGAATATATAAACAATGCCTTTTCAAGAACAATTGGTATTCTCTCAGAAAAAGAAATAATGACACTTTCAAATAGTAGGGTTGCAATACCTGGGATGGGTGGAGTTGGTGGGATTCATTTAATTACTTTAACCAGGCTAGGAGTTGGTAAATTCAATCTAGCTGATTTTGATAGATTCGATGTTGTAAACATCAATAGACAATATGGTGCCAAAGTATCTAATTTTGGGAAACCAAAGATAGAGTGCATGGCAGAAGAGGCCCTGGATATAAATCCCTATTTAGAAATAACTCTTTACAAAGATGGGCTTTCCAAGGAGAACATAGATAATTTTTTAAATGGTGTAGACGTGGTTGTGGATGGTCTGGATTTTTTTGAGTTTGACATAAGAAGGGAGCTGTTTAATAGGGCAAGGGATAAAGGAATATATGTCATAACAGCAGCACCTCTTGGTTTTGGGTCTGCAGTTTTGGTTTTTTCTCCAGATAGAGGTATGTCCTTTGATGAGTACTTTGATGTTTATGATGGTATGCCTGAGATAGAGAAATACATAAATTTTGCCCTTGGCCTTGCACCAAAAGGTCTTCATATAAAATACATTGATAAAAATAAAGTTGATTTAAAGGAAAAAAAAGGGCCATCAACAATTGTTGCGTGTAATATGTGCGCTGCAATGGCAGGGGTGGAAGTTGTTAAGATTCTGCTAAACAGGGGAAAGATTAGGCCTGTACCATATTACCACCAATTTGATCCATATAGGGGGAAATTTGTAAAGGGATATTTAATTGGAGGTAATAGGAATTATATTCAACAACTAAAAAAGATTGTGGTCAAAAGGTTTATTTTAAAAATGGAAATAGATGAGGGTGAAATAAAAGTCCCCCAGGTTCCGGATCAAAATGAGGTGAAATCTTTTTCACAAGGACTAGTTAATTATTTAATTGGAGCTGGTATATGCGCTCCATCTGGAGACAATGCACAACCCTGGAAATTTAAGGCCCAGGAAAAAAAGATTTTTGTCTACTTAGATGATCAAAGGGACAAATCTTTTTTTAATGTGGATCAAATAGCATCTATTATCTCCTGTGGTGCTGTAATTGAGAATATGAAAATCGCAGCCAGTTCTTTGAATATAATGCCTAAAGTTGAGCTTCTTCCATATGTTGATAATTCTAATTTAATGGGAGTCTTGGATTTTAAAAATGCAGTTAAATGTGAAAAAGACCCTTTAAGTGAATTTATATGGATAAGACATACAAATAGAAAATTTTATAAAAGGATTCAAATTGAGGATTCAGTATTAAATTCAATAAGAGAACAGGGAGAGAAAATTGATGGAGCAAAGGTCAAATTAATTTGCGATCGTTCAAAAATAAAGAATATAGCTAAGATAGTGTATAATGTGGATAAGATCAGGGTAGAATTCCGCCCCCTTCATGAGCATTTGATGGAAATGATAAGATTTAATCAGCGGGAAATGTATAGCACCAGAGATGGACTTCCATTAAAGAACCTGGAAGCAGGAGTGGCTGGGGAAATATTTTTGAGAATAACAAAACCATGGGCGGTTATGGAATTATTTAACAAATTAGGGATTGGGAAATTAGTTGCATATCACTCATATAGAGCTCTTATATCTTCCTCAGCTGTGGGGCTTATAATAGTGTCAGGAAACAGTAGGAAATCGTTTTTAAAAGGCGGAATGTCCATGCAAAGGGTGTGGCTTGAGAGTTGTAAAAATGGCCTTCACTTCCAGCCAATGACTGCAATTACCCTTTTTTGGGAAAGATGGAAAAGAGAAAAGAATAGTTTTCTTGATAGACATAGAGAGATGTTAGCACAAATTTGGCCTCAATATGAACATCTTTTTGAGCTAGATTTAAGGGCTAATGAGTCTCATATTATGCTCTTTAGGTTGGGATATGCAAAATCAGATGTAAAGGTGAGAACCCTTAGAAGGAATATAAATCAAAAAATTTTATATTAGTGCTTCAGACTATAGTTGGGTAGATATTGTAGCCTATGATCATATTGAAGCAGCCTTTAACATATTGGCATATCATCTAATTTTGTATTTCAATGAGCCAAGGGTTCCATGGATGGAATATTTTACACGAGATTTATTATTAAATGGAAATGAGATGAGGTCTTTTTTTATATTTTTTAGATTTAAATTTATTGAACCAGTTAGTGAGATTATAGAATCCATAATATTTTTTTTGAGATATATATTCCCCCTTCCATCCAAAATAAAATAAGGAGATGTTAGTTTTAATTTACTTATATTAATTTTAGTAGATTTTATATCTCCATCTATCCTATCCACTGTAATTGGGATTTCCCTTTTTAAACCATATGCATCCACCAACACTCTAATGCCTTTGAGATTTCCCTGTAAAGTATAGGTGTTTTGTTTGCCCTTTTTTAATTTAATTAATCCCTGTATCTTCCCTTTTATAAAAATATTGCTGTTATATATGGGTATGGAAGCTATTTTTAGTCCATATAAATCTACATATATATCTTTCATAACAGGTTTGTGAAAAAGATTATCAAGAAATATCCTAGATTTTATTATTTTATCATTTGGAGCATACAAATATATATTGAATGCCCCAATTTTTAATAGATCTGGATTAATACTTACATAAATATTTTTTTCTGTATTTATATATTTTATTGAATTATCAATATCTGTATATATATTAAATCTAAGTGGGAATTTATATTTTATAGATTTAACTTTTATATGGCCTGAAGTATATCCTTGTAAGAAATAGTTTATATAGGTAGTCAAAGTGTCATATGGAAAGGTGTATAAGAAACAAATAATAGTGAATAGGAAAAAATAAAGAAATAATGTAATTGCTAGTATAAATTTTTTCATGACAGTTAAGATATGGTTTTAGATTTTAAAAGAATACGAAGAGTTATTGTAGCTTGTTCACCATTTTTTCTCACAATATTTAATCTGGTTATGTGTATTTGATTAATTTTATGTAATCTTTCTAAAAAACTAACTGCTTCCTTTAATCCAAGACCTTCTAATTTAATGTCCACAAATTGCTCGTTGTTTTTGTTATCCAGCCTTCTAGTAGATGGGACAATTGATATAAGATTTTCCTCTATGCCTGTTTGTTTTAATATTTTTTGAACAATACTAACCAAGCTATCAGATCCAATGTCCTTGGAACTGGTTCTAAATCCATTATGTATTAATGACCTATAGGTATTTTCTAATAATGTAATTTTTCCTAATTTTTCGTAAAGCATTTTGCTTTCATGTTCCATGTGTGTTATTTTTTTGTGTAATGGGAGGTATATAATTAGAAGAAATAAAACAAATAATACAAAAATAAAAATGAACTGAAATTTAAAAATATCCTGTTTGGCTACTGAGTTTATATTCATTACTTTTCTATCTCCACAATAAAATGAACGCTCTTTTTATTTTTATCCCAATTAGCCTGTTTTAAAGAGACCTTATAGTTGGCGTGTTTATTAATATTTTTTCTAAAACTAGTTAATGTATCCAGAGAATCGGTTTTGCCTTTTAATATCACCTTATTTACATTAAAGGAAAATTCTTCAATAATTAAATTTATATTGTCTGGTTTGTATAATGAAATATCTCTAAGTACAAGAAGGGGATCCATACCCTTATAAGTGGTCTTTTCTGTATTTTGCAACTCATTTATTTTACCTCTAAATACACTTAAGATTTGTTCAATTGTAAGTTCTCTGTTTATTTCTGGAAAGTTTCTTTTAAAAATCAGTTGAATTTTTTTTCTAATTTCCTGGTCAAATTTGTTTATAAAATAGATTTTTGTTCCAAGATAAGTTGATATAAATATAAAAACCATGATTATTGGAACTAGATAGTAGAGAAAGGTTTTATTTAGTAAAATTTCCTTTAATGTTACATACCCTTTTTTGTCAAAGTCAATTATCTTGTCCTTGTGTTTCTTTATGTAGAGGGAAAGTAAACAAATGATGTGTGATGAGGAGGAAAAATCAATATTACCTGTGAGTTTTATATCTTTTTCTATTAACGTGGCAGGTTCTATTACTTTATACTTTTTTATTGAGTTAAATCTTGATATTAATTCATCATCTATATAACTTGATGGTATAACAATTAAATTAATTTCCTCTTGTTTTAATCCTATATAATCCCTTATAAAATTTTCTATAATTTCAATTTTTTTATTGGTATTGGTAATATTTTTTAAGTTGGAGTAGAATTTGTGGTATTTAAATGTATCTTTGTCTTTTAGTATTAAAGTTAGGTAGTCCCCATCTTCATACAGACATACTGCACTGTTTAATTCGATTGAATTTAATGAGCTAATGATGCACTGAATATCCAGTGTAAATGTAGAAATTGTATTTGAATTTTTTGTTGAGAATTTATTAAAAATTCCCTCAATAAAGGATTTTTGTCCACCAATTCCCAATACATTAGATTTGTTTTTTGATTTATCTAAAAAAATAAAATCATATATGAGATTGTTCTCCTTAATTGGAAGTTCTGGGCCCATTTCAAGGTATATGGCCTGTTTTATATTATCAATGTTTTTAAAGGGAAAGCTAAGTTCCCTTGTTATGAAATAGTTGCTGGATAAAATGGTTATAAATTCAGCTATATTTCCAAAATTTTCCTGGCACAATTCTGTCACATTAGTTTGATCATTGTCAATTGACCATTCTAATTCGTTTATTGCCTTGTAGTAGTTTTTTTCTTGTTCCATTAAAATGGATACAACATTTCCATCTGATCTAATATAACTAATTAGAATTTTTTTCATATTAATATTCTGTTTGAAAAATGGTTTTTATTTTTGAATTTTTCCTTTTTACAAACCTTATTATTGTGCAGTTATATGATCCAGCAATTCCTGTAGATATTATTTTAAAATAGGTACTTTTGGTAGTAAGTATATTGTACGGTATATCTATATCTTTGTATTCTAGATTATTCTTTTTTATCCAATTAATGTTACATAAAGCTTCCTTATAAAAGGGATCAGATCTTTTCTTTAAAATATTATTAATGTATTCATTTATCTTATCTAAATCAATATCATTTAAGATAAGGGATTTGAGTACAAACTTTTTACATGTATTAATGTTAATTTTCCCATCATCAGAATATACTGTAAACAGGTCTTTTAAGCCTGGTTTGTCTGCATTACCATAGTATATTGTACTATTAACAGATGGTAAAAGGAGCATCTCCCCCAGTGTTTCAAAGGTACCATTTTTAGATGTATATTGTCTATCATTATAATATGGATTTATAACTTCAACTTCTTCTAAAGGATATTTTTTAGGGTTTATCCAATTTTTAATCTCCTTTATTATATTTTCAGACATATTCTCTGTCATACCTAATTCATCCATAAGCAAATTTTTGACTACTTTAGCATAGGTTTTCCCCTTTTGTTTATCAACCATATAATTTATAGGTATTTTTGATTGCTCATCTTCAATTTTTATATCTAAATATTCAGGACCTATATCTTCTGGTAGATATTCCTGGGAGGCATACAAATTATTCCAGATATCCAATAGGGTATCACAATCTGATTTTGTCTTTTCCTTATCAAAAATAAGTACTGCTTCTCCAAAATTAATGCCTGATATGGCCCTATGTTTTGCAATAAAAAATTCTCTAAGCATCTGAGTTGTATTTAGTTCTATATCTGCCACTTTTACCATTTGGTATAACACAATTATTAAAATAAAGATTATGATTAATACAGATATTAGAACAATGCCACTATTATGTTTCATTTGATACTATAGAAAATAGATGCTTTAATTTATGTGTTTTACCCTTTAAATTAAATGAAATTTCCAGCAAAATGGCATAAGGTGTAGTTTTCATATCATCCATATCCCAATAATCGTACTTAGACCCATTTTTATCAAAAAAAAATATATTTAAATTCTCTATATAATCTGCAACCTTAATTTTCATAGGGCTATTTTTAATTTCATCTATACTACCAAAGGGTATTTCTGATCTAATCAAGGAGTAATCCTCACCCTCTTCATTTTTTTTTAGATAATATTCAACTTTATTTATAGAGTAGCTATCTGGTCTGTTAATCAATGAGTTGGTTGTATAGAGTGTAAGTAATCTGGACCCATTGTAAGCTTCATTTTTTCCCGTGATTTTGAATTTGCCCATCTCCTTTTTGTCCATATAGATGGATGAGACATCCCTATCAAGTAATATGGTGAGCATGTTATCCATATTTATTAGAGTAGTCTCAGTATCAATAGACTTTGAAAAATCCATTATATTAATAAATGATATATAGAGACCAACCAGAAGTATTGAACAGATAGCAAGGGATACTAAAATTTCTATTAATGTAAATCCCTTGTATTTACATTTTTGCTTTGTATTCATATAACTCTAATAACTTGTAATCACTTTGTTTGTTATTTACAACAATAGATGTCCTTACAATATTGTAGAGACCAATATCATCTTCAATATAACTCCATACATAGTCTTTCTCATCTACATCTCCTGAAAAGGAGTACACATTCGTTTCAATGGATTTAAATTTATTGAACTCTGATTCACTGAAATGTATTAAATAATTCATATCATTACATTTTACTATTGTATCACTTATACTATTTATTGATTCAAAAATAGCTAAAATTCCTATAGCAATTATGGCCATTGAAACTATGACTTCTATTAAGGTAAATCCTTTCATATCAACTGTTATATATAATTTTGTTTTGAAGCAAAAAAGGTGCAACTTCTATTATAATATTATTATGTCCTTCTTTTTGTAGGAAAATCTTTAAAGGGCTTATATAACCAAAATTAGATATTACGACCTTTACTTGTCCATTAAATATATCTTTGTTTTGATATTCTATTCTCATTTCTATGTCATTGGGTATATTTATTTTTTTTTCTCTTACTTTATTATCTAACCCTGGTGTGGATATTCTATTTTTTGTTATGTCAAAGAGTATATATGTATCCTTTTTTTTTAAAATACAATTAGTTCTTGTTTGCTCAATAAAGAGGGATATATCCCTTGCAGCCTTTGATATATTGGACTCAGCAAAAGATTCCAATACCTTTGGGAGTCCCAGTCCCAGAAATAGGGAGATTATAACCAGTACTATGATAATTTCTATTAAGGTAAATCCAGACCTATTCCAATTCATAACTTTTAATATCTGCGTCAAAACCTTCTCCACCCTCTTTTCCATCTGCTCCATAGGATATTATTTCAAAGTCAGCGTGTTCTCCAGGGCATATATAGATATAGTCATTTCCCCAGGGGTCCTTTGGAATCTTTGACAAATAACCCCTTTCAGGATAATTTTTGGGGATGCGTCCAATTACTGGTTTTTTTACCAGGGCATCTAATCCTTGCTCAGTGGAAGGATAGAATCCATTATCCATCTTAAATTTCTTAAGTGCCATGGACAGGTTCTGTATCTGTAGTTTGGCCTTTACTACCCTGGCCTTATCTGGCTCATTCATTATCCGCGGAACAATGAGCCCTGCAAGTATTCCCAAAATAACAATAACAATCATAATTTCTATTAATGTAAATCCCCTTTGACCTGATCTCATAATAATAATTCCTCCTTATAATTTATCTTACCAACTTACTCATCTCAAATATTGGCAGTAGAATTGATATTACTACAAATCCCACAATTCCCCCCAACATGAGTATAAGTATAGGTTCAAGCAGGGAAGTAGCAATGGTTAATCTGGAACTAATTTCCTTTTCCAATCTATCTCCAATTTTTAGTAAAAGTTCATCAAGCCTGCCTGATTCCTCACCTGCACTTATCATCTGTATAAGGTGTGAAGGAAATAGAATACTATTTTCCATTGAACTTTTTAGATCTTTACCCTGGCTTACATCTTCAATGATTCTGTCAATTGAATGTTGATATATTGTATTTTGGGATATACCTTTAACTATTTTTAATGAATTAATAAGCGTAATTCCATTTTTTAATAGCATGCCCAATATATTAGAAAAACGTGCTAATATTATTTTTTTATATATATCTCCAATTATCCAGATGGAGAATAAATATTTATCTATTTTTGCCCTAAATTTGGTTCTCAGGTATATAAATCTAAACAAAAGTATTATTGAGATAATAAAAAGAACCATAATTATCCAGAATGACCTAAAAAAAGAACTAATAAATAATAGTATCCTGGTGGGCAGTGGCAATACCTGATTGAGCTCTCCGAAGATCATTGTTATCTTTGGCACAACAAAACTAAGTAAAAAGATAACCACCATAATGCCAACCACAAGGATAAACATTGGATATACTGTAGCTGTAATTATTTTCCTCTTAAAATCAGCAGAGTTTTCAAGTAAATTTGCAATTTCCTCAAGTACTATGTCCAGGGAACCCGATGATTCTCCAGCCTCTATCATGGCAATAATGGAGGGTGGAAAGAGCTTTGGGAATTTTGACGCTGCCCTGGCAAAGGACATGCCCCCTTTTATGTCTTCCAGGATTTGCATCATGGATTTTCTCAAATAGCTATTTTTTATCTGGGAAATAGTGGATTTTAAAGACAAGTCCAGGGTAAGTCCTGAAGAGAGTAGGGTAGATAGGTGTCTCATGGAATAGACAAACTCTGTACCACCCCTTTTTGAAAAAATCCCCTTAAAAAAGAAAGATTTTTTGCCTCCTGTCTGTTTTGTCTCCTCCCCATTTGTCCTGTATATTGCAGTTGGATAAAGACCTTCACCTTTAATATAATCCCTGGCCACCTTTAGATTAGATGCACTTATCACCCCTTTTTTGACCCTACCTCTTTTATCTATTGCTCTGTATTCATACAGGGGCATACTTAGATCCTGCTGACCCGGATAACCTCGTTTAAAGAGGTTTTACCCTTTAAAAGTAGATTTTCTATTGCATATTCTTTTAAGGTTTTCATACCTAACTTTCGTGCCTTTTGAGAGATAATATTACTATCATATGTGGTGAGGAGGAGGGACCTGATCTCTTTTGTCATAGTCAATACTTCAAAAACACCAGTCCTCCCTTTAAATCCAGTCTTTATACACTCATCACACCCAACGGGTCTAAATAACCTGACACCTTTTTGTTCATTTAGTCCAATTTGTTGGAATTCTTCTGGAGGAGGAGAATACTCTTGTTTGCAGTTTTCACACAATGTCCTGATTAATCTTTGTGCTATAATTGCCCTCACTGCAGAGGAGACCAAAAATGGCTCAATGCCCATATCCACTAGCCTTGTTATTGCAGAGGGGGCATCATTGGTGTGCAGGGTAGATAGCACAAGGTGACCAGTTAAGGCTGCCTGGATAGCTATTTTTGCTGTTTCACTGTCCCTTATCTCCCCCACTAAAATTACGTCAGGGTCCTGCCTCACCATGGTCCTAAGTCCCCTGGCAAATGTCAGTCCAATCTTTGGATTTACCTGGGTCTGACTGATTCCATTTATCTGATATTCAATTGGGTCCTCTATAGTGAGGATGTTTTTATCAGGGGTGTTTATTTCCTGAAGGGCAGCATATAAGGTTGTGGTCTTTCCGCTCCCTGTTGGCCCTGTTACCAGGATTATTCCATGTGTGATTGTTATTAGGTCCCTAATGTGGGCAAGTAGTTCTTTATTTAATCCTATTTCATCTAGACCAAGTAATCTTTTTCCTTTTTCAAGTAGCCTTAAGACCACCCTTTCTCCAAAGGCAGTGGGCATGGTAGAAACCCTGAGATCAACTGTCCTGTCGCCTACCTTTATTTCTATTCTACCGTCCTGGGGCAGCCTTTTTTCAGCGATATTTAACTTTGCCATGACCTTTATTCTTGAAATAACAAGTGGATGAAGCTTTTGAGAGAGTTTTAGCTGATTATATAGTACACCATCTAACCTGTACCTTACGCTGGTATATGTCTTAAATGGTTCAAAATGAACATCACTTGCACCAAATCTAACTGCCTGGGTGAGTATTTGATTTACCAGCCTGACTATTGGTGCCTGGTCGTAGTCTTCTAGGAGGTCAGCTGTCTCCTCAAGTTCCCTTAAAATGTCCACAGGATCCTCTTGAACAATGTTCTCAAGGGTGTTTTCAAGGTTTTCTTCCAGTTCTCCATAGATGTAATTTATTGTATTCAAAATCTCATTTGATTCACACAATATTGGAACAATCTGTTTATTAAAAAGTGCAGACAAGTCAGTTAATGGTTCATGGTTGAAAGGATCACTTATATATACTTTTATGTAGGAGTTATCTTCAATTAAAAAAATAGGATATTTTTTTAAATATTGGATGGGGATTTTTTTAATGATATCCTTGGCATTATCTTTATCCTCAATTTCTTCTACGTAATCTATATCCAATAAAAATGACATTATCTTCAAGTATTCTCTCTCTGATATCTCCTCTTCTTTGTAGAGGTGCTTTACTTGAGAGATTATTTTATTTAAATCGCTCCAATTAATATCTGTTTGATTTTCAATTATCTTTTTTCTGTGCAAGATTTCAAATGAATAATTTACATAACCCATGCTAAAGCTAAGTCCCCTTTGATTTATTATTTTAGCTTAAGTAGCACCGGTGGATATATTTTGAAATCTCTTTTTATTGGAGCCACTTTTCCATCCAGATCGTATTTCATTCCATTTATATACTTTATTTTTTCCTCACTGAGTCTCTTTAGATCATTATTTGTTTCCACTATATGTGGGGTAATAAATATCATTAAATTCTTTTTGGACTTTTTTCTGTCAATATTTTTAAATAAATAACCTAGTATGGGTATATCTCCTAAAAGGGGTACCTTTGTGTTGTTGTCATTGTCCTGCTCTTCAATTAGACCTGCTATGACCACTGTATCTCCACTTTTTACTTCAACAGTTGTCTCTGCTGCCCTTTTTTTGGTAATGGGTCTTAAACTAAATGTGGAAGAAGTGGTCAGTGTTTCATCAACTCTGCTAACCTCTTGGTAGATCTTCATCTTAACGAATCCAGAGTCGTTTATTTGAGGTGTGACCTTTAAGGTAATTCCAATGTCTTTATATTCAAAATTGGCGTAATCTTGGGTGTCAGTTGTCTCAATTTTTGTTTGAAAAGGCCTGTTTTCAGCAACTATAACGCTTGCATCTTCATTTTCCATTACCGTTAATTGGGGACGGGAGATGATGTTCACATTGTTTTTAGTAGAAGCTGCATGGATAAGTGAACCTGCATTGTAAAACCTCTCGTCAGATGAAATTATTCCATCGTTATTTGCGTCATAGGTAAAGGGAAAGGATATTATTCCAAAGGTAAAAGGAGCCAGGGAAGACACATTGGTAATAGTCTGTTTTACCTCGTCAAAAGTGGTGCCAATGCCTCCGTTTATATTGCCCATTAAAAAACTCTCATGCCCCTTAGATCCTATTTTTCCCATTGCCTGCCAATTTATTCCAAAACTAAAATTATTTTCTCCACTCACCTCCACTATCATTGCTTCAATAAAGACCTGTTTTCTTGGAACATCTAATTTTTCTATGATCTTTGATATGGTCTTAAACTCTTCAGGAGTGGAGGTAATAATGAGGGAATTGGTGGCCTTGTCAGCTACCACTTTGGTCTCTCTGGATATTATCTGTTTGGAAACATTTGCCTTCCCAGATATTTTGGTACCCGCAAGCTGGACTAGCACCTTTGCAAGGTCCACTGCATTTGCATTTTTAAGCTTAACTACATGTATGTTTCCAGAACCCTCAGGGGCTGGTTTGTCCAATTTTACTATTAAACCTTCTACCTTGGCTATTACATTTTCAGGGGCCACAACAACAACACTGTTCAATCTGTTGTATGGTATGGCCAGAAAGGAAGCTATGTTTCCCTTTTTATTTTCAATACGCATTATGGATGAAAATAATTTACCCAAAACCTGAGCTATATCTTTACAGGACGTGTATTTTAGACTAAAAGTCTTTATTACTACCTCTCCTTTGGGAATATCCATACTGTTAACAATTTTTAGAACTTTGTGTATATTGGATTCAAAATCGCAAATAATTAACAGGTTGGTTGGCCTGTATGTGACAACTAAACCTTCCCGTGAAACCATATTGACGATGGTTCGTCTAACTTCTTCAGCAGGGGCATATTTTAGCGGTATTACCTGTGTAATGAATTTGTCTTCTCGCCTGGCTGCCCCTCTTTCAACAGGATTATAATGTCTCCTTGCTTGTACACTTGGTACTATTTTGATCACATATTTACCTGGAATGGTGGTAAAACCATACACCTGGAGTACTGACTCAAAGACCTTGTATACTTCCTCCAAAGACATTGGTCTGGGGCATATGATAGATATTTTTTTGGTTCCAACATTTGGGTCCAGGACAAAATTTTTATTTGTAACCTTGCCAATGTACTCAATAAAATTTTTAAGCTGCACCTCTTTAAAGTTGATACTGATTTTAGCATCAGAACCAAAACTAACCAGGGGAACCAAAACTAACGTCAATACAAAATAGCATGTTAATCTAAAATTCATTCCTTTTGACATGTTTTATACCCTATTTTATTGAATAAGATAAGATTTTTCTCTCACCATTTCTTAAGATTTCAAGTTCCACATGATCAATATTTTGAATTTTTCCATAGAGCTGCATTATATTGGCCATATCCACCACCTGTTTTCCGTTCACCCCCAGAATTATATCTCCTCTTCTAAGTCCCAACCTGTTTCTTATAAATCTGTCTCTAATAGAAACAACCCTAAATCCTTTAATCCCATTAGATGTATATGGAACAACCCTCATTGAGCGAAGTAGTGAAGGCATATTGGATAATTTTGATTTTAGCACATCCTTTGAAACCACATATATTGATTCTTTGGAAAAGCTCACCCCTTTTTCCAATTCTGTATAATCTGTTAGAGGAATTCTACTGTCTTTATTATTAATTGTAACAATAATTTGATTTTTAAGTATATCCTTTAGCATTCCTCCACTTAATTTGTCTCCAATACTGTAGAGACCTTCAAGTCTTATTTTTTTATCATATATAACAGCAATTCTTTTTTCTTTTTCATTAGACCATATGATGCCCCTTAACTCAAGGTCTTTTATATTGGCTACTGGAATATCCTCTATACTATTTTCAATGTTTTTATTACTATCTTTTATTTTTATAGACTTTATCACGTTAAATATGTTTTTTTTCACTATATTATCTAACTTAAGATTATACCTTTTATTAATATTTTTTATATACTTTAACTCTGGATTTTTATTTTGTACTTTAAGTAAATCTAGGCTCATATTGTAAGAGAAATAACTATTTATTGTTAAAATAGTAAAAAAAATTATAATATTTGCAATAAGAAAATAAAACAATGAATAAAATTT
The DNA here is from genome assembly GCF_054654515.1 of Desulfothermus okinawensis JCM 13304. Taxonomy (NCBI): domain Bacteria; kingdom Pseudomonadati; phylum Thermodesulfobacteriota; class Desulfovibrionia; order Desulfovibrionales; family Desulfothermaceae; genus Desulfothermus; species Desulfothermus okinawensis. The sequence continues at coordinate 41,077 of NZ_BAAIEW010000020.1, forward strand.
TTTTATTGCCATATAGAATCCACTGATTAGTGACAAACCATTATATCTTTTAATTGGTTATATTTTTCACATTCTCCAAGACTACAAGCCTTTTTAAAATCAGAACATGCCAGTTCATTTTTCCCAAGGGATAAAAATAATATACCTCTATTTATGTAGCCACTAATAAATATAGGATCTATCTCAGTGGCCTTAGAATAGAAAGAGATTGCATTGTCATAATCATGCAATTTTTCATAGGCAAGCGCTATATTGAAAAAGATGTCAGGGTCATTTTTGTCCAATAGTGTTGCTTTATCTAAATTTCCAATTGCCTCTTTATATTTACCTAAATAGAACATAGAATATGCTAAGTTTATGTAAGCATCTTTAAAGTCCGGTTGTATATTTATGGCTTGTTTAAATTTTTTAACCGCTAGTTCAAAGTTTGATTTTTCAATATAGAGACAACCTAAGTTGTATTTAATCATTGGATCACTTGGAGCAATTTTTTCTGCCATTTTCAAGTCTGAGATGGATTTATCAACCTTTCCAATTATCTTGAAAATATACGCCCTAAGTACATAACTTTTGGAATTTTTAGGATAAGCTGAGATGAATTTATTTAACACTTTTATTGCGTCATTATATCTCTTTTGGCCTATTAAACAATATGCCTCATTTAGTAAAATATGGACCATTAAAGTCGGATTGTTCCTAATACTCCTTGATTCCTCTAATTCGCTTAACATCATGTGGGCGCCCACAAAATCCCTTTCCAAAATAGCCTTGTTCACCTGGGAAAATTTAGCCTCCAAGCCTAGAGATTTATTTGAAATACTTGGTTTAACGCACCCAAGTTGAAACAATAAAACCGGAAATAGAATATAAATTAAAGCTAATTTTTTCATAAGTCCTACCAATTAAAATTCATTTGTTACTTATTGGAGTTATCCTATTAAAATATTGTTGTTACTACAATGTTGGGTAAGAAAGTGTCATAACTTACATGTTTAGTCAAGGAGTAGGTTTTGTTAGTAAAGATTATTTTTATCTTTGCCTCCCTCCTTGTCGTGAATAAACTTATCAATGCATCTTGAGATCTACCATATAAGGTTTTTAAAATGAATGAAAGAGATGCCCGGATAATTACTATATCTGCCTATTTCTTATAGCTTCGATTTCTATTCACGGTTCACGATTCACGGTGTTAATGGAATAAACAAATTACTATATTGTGATATTTATCACAGAGTTTTTTTTCTTCTTTTATTGACAAGATTTTAATGATATGTTTAGATAAATTTGAACATTAAAGTTATTGATTTTAGAGGGTTGGAGTGAAATATTTACTGCACATATTTGTTCTTTTTTTCACTATTTTTTTGATAATTCCCTTTGTGTTAATTATGGGGGATTATTCTGGTGTTGCATTTGCTGATGGTCCCCCATCAATTCCATCGCTGCCACTACCTACGCAGGAAAAAATGCAGCATCCAGTAAATAATCAGCAGCAACAAAAGGTAGATAGGTATGGATCTTCATTAATTGAACAAGAAAAAAGTGAGCAGATGGTTACCCCTCCACCTATCATAAATCTGAAACTGAGTTCACCTAAAAATGAGAGTGATGCTATAAAAAGGATAAAAAACTATAAACTATTACTTAAAATAATACCACCTGGTACCTCAAAAGAAGAAATCAAGAAACAAATCTTTGGAAAGTATAAAGATTTTGTGGAACCATACCTTGACAAGGAAAATGGTGATATATCCTTCGAAACTAAGCAAGAGACTCACTATGATGTAGGAGACATTTTTTACCGTCGTGTTGTTTCAAAAGAAGGAGGATTTGAAGTAAGGGGTGGATATGGTATTAATAAAAAAATAAAAAAAAGTAAGGCACACCACGAAAACAGAAGAATAGATAAAACTTTTATAGAGAAAAATAAGGAACATAAAAATTTATTGGTGGGATTAAAAGGGGGAAATGGGGAGTCCAAGGACAATTTGTTGAGATTAAATTTTTTTAAATATAGTAAATTTTCGATTCCTATTTGGCCTTTTATTGTTGTTGTAGTAATAATTTTTACCCTGGTTTTGTTATACTTTAAAACTCTACAAAATATCGGGAGACACCAATGAGGAAAAATCTTGTGAGCTATTTAATTTTTCTTTTCTCTTTCTTTTGTATGGCTCAGGTATTTGCTTCAAACACGATTTCTTCTCCCCCATCTTCCATAGATATAAAACTTCCTGAACCAAAAAGTAAGGAAGAGGCCATTAAACGGATTTCTGATTATATTATTTTAAATCTAATCTTGCCTCCAGTCATTTCCAGAAATAAATTAAAGGATAAAATTTATGGCAATTACAAAAACTACGTTGAAGATATTATAAAGAAAAAAAAGATAAATCTTCAGGAAATGACAGCTCTTGCACAAAAAGAAATGCAAGATGGGGGTTTTTCTTTAAAAAAGCTTAAACAAGATTTAAATGCAAGACTAGACTTATATTTAAACTCACCACATGGTGATAATTCGATTTTTAAGTTTATATTTAGATTTTGGAAGTTAGCTACAATATTACTGGCTTTGATTATTTCTGTATTGCTATTTTGTTATATACATAAAAAAAAAGAGAAACTGGGAAGCGAAATTTGAAAAAGAAGCAGAATCCTTCTATATGTGGAGGGATTTTTTTAAAACTATTTATTTTTGGTGATAAACTTCTAATTTACAGGAAGTAACAGCTCGTCAAATAAATAAACTAAATAAAAAAAGGAGGTTTTTCATGTGGAGACGAAAAAAAGAACTTAAATGGAAGACGCAGTTTTTGACCCTAATGTTATTCATTGGGTTGATAGCTGTGTTGGCAGGATGTGGAGATAATGATCATCACACATCCCTCACATCTGGTGGAGAAAATATCACCATTGAAGGTGCAGCAGTTGATCCGCCAATTATTGGTGCAGATGTTTATGTATGTAATGCAACTGTTGCTAGTTGTAATGCTTCAACTGCCATTGTAACTGGTAAAACTGGAGGTTTTGGTAAATATAGTGTAGATTTGCCCGATACCTATAGTCCTCCTTTTGTTATTAAAGTTGAGGGAGGGGAGGAAGATACTAATGGTGATAATGTAGGTGATAAGACTAATAATGCAACCTTGTATTCATTTATTTATGATTCAAATTATAATGCAACAACTAAAAAAGTTGTAGCTCATGCTACTCCAGTTACAACAATGATATATGCTATTGTTAAGAGTAAGAATGCAACCAACAATTCCACAGAAATTGAAAATGCCCAAAATATGGTTAAAGAAATTTTGGGCTTAAATTCTACGGATTATAAAGATATTGATCTTCTTAAAACCCCACCATCACCAGCACTGCTGGATAAAGATTCACTTGGACAATATAACGCCACTATTTTTTATCGTGCTATATGTGAAAGTGTAGGTAGTAATTTGATTGATTTTGGAAAGGATTCTATTTTAAATAATTCAACGGCCATTGAACAGGCTCTTGATGAACTAGATGGAGTTGAAAAGCTAACTTTAACTTTGAATGCAACAGATGGTCTTGAAAAAGAGATAGACTATTTAAAATCAAAATTTGAGGTTCAGAATGTAGAAAATGCTACTGATATTATTAATAATATTCCTACTCTAACTATTACAAATCCATTAAAGATTCCCAATAAAATTACACTGACAGCATCACCCAAGGAAGTTGTTTTGCTAGAATCAGACAATTCTAAAACAGTTAATTTTACTGCCAAGGTACTTAATTTTTATGGTGACCCAATAAGTAATGCAACTGTTACTTTGAAGTGTAGTAAGCTTGATTATGAACAAACCAAAAAGACAGATGTTAATGGAGCAGTTAGTTTTTCATATAATGCAACAAAAGGCAATCTGGGTATCTTTACATTTAAAGCAAGTAGCGGTAGCCATAGTGCTACTTTAAAAATAACAGTTACACAGGATCAACCTCCAAGTGTTAAAAATATTGAAAAGACACTCAAAACAAATGATACTATTACTATTAAACTATCTGAATTTGCCACGGATAATGACCAGTCTAACTTAGAGATAGTGGATGTTAAACCTGATTCCAACAATTTAAACTGGAATACAACCACATTAACCTATACAGCGCCAAATGAGGTTACCACTGAGAGCTTCAATTGTACTGTTCAGGACAGTTATGGTCAAAAGAAAACAGCTGTAATTACTTTCAAAGTAGTTGAGAATCCAGCGCCTGAGATTACCTTAAGCAAGGATAATATTTCTGTAAACGAAGAGGATACATATAATGTTACAGTGAATGCCACTGATGATGATGGTATTAATCAAATTAATGCTACCTCATCAAATTCTTCTGTGGCAGAGGTAGAGCCTTCATCATCTATGGATAGTTCCGTTACCCTTAAGATTACTGGTGTTAAAGAAGGAACAGCAATTATCACAGTCACTGCTACAGATAATTTAGGTGCATCTGCAAGCAAAACAATTAACGTAACGGTTAATAAGAAACCTCCAACTCCAAACTCCATTGAGATTTCCCCAAATGGCGCCAGTCTCACAACAGGAGAACAAAAGACCTTTGTTGTGAAGGTGATGTCCTCATTAAATGAGCCAGTTCCCAATACAACTGTATCGTTTACTACAACTGGTGGTAATATTAATCCTGCAACTGGTACTACTAATTCCACCGGTGAGGTAGAAGTGACATATACTGCGCCTGATACAGAGGGGAACTATACCATTACGGCCAAGGTTGGTGAGATCCAACAGACTATAAATGTTGTAGTGAAGAAAGGGGAGACTATACCTGATGGGGCGATTAAATATACCATTAAAGAGTCTGATAATGTGAATGACATTTGTTATAACCAAGATAATGTGACAGTATATAAAGTGACAGATAATGCAAATGGCATTACAATAGCATATATTCCTGTAATTCACGATCCTTCAAATTCAAGTAAAACAATAATAGTAAAGAAAAATAATGAGGTAATACTAACAATTTCACCGGATGATAGTTATAATGGTGAAAAATTTTATATAGAAGATAATGGAAAGGTATATAGTGTTAAATATGATACGAATGTACCTAGTGATGAGATAGAATTAACTCTTGATTAATTTTTGGTGTCTTTCCATCCATCATTCAATGATGGATGGAACATGATTAAAAAAGGAAAAGGGGGTTATGGGAAATGAAGTGTAAAATACCTATTATAATGTCTTTAATTTTTGCCTTTCTCATTATATCAGGCGCAAATGCTGAGCAGACGTTGCAGCTTAGAGAAGGATGGAATTTAATAGGGATTACAGAAAAAGCCAGTAACATGAAGGTTTCTGATTTAATCGATAAGAACAGTATAGACTTGATAGTAACAAATGAGAACGGAGCCTGGAAGAAATTTGACCCAGATAAGTCATATTTGCAGCAATTCAAAGAATTTAAGGCTGGACAGGGGTATTGGGTCAAAGCAAATAACTCTACCACAATTAAAATTTATGGTATAGAAAAATCTACAATACCACAAATGCGGGCTGGCTGGAATTTAGTTGCTTTTAGTAGTGCAACTCAAGTCAGTAATTTGATTAATTCCCTACAACAAAGCGGTTATAAATTGGAGTTGATAGTAACAAATGAGAACGGAGCCTGGAAGAAATTTGATCCAGATAAGTCATATTTGCAGCAGTTTGCTGTTTTAAACACAAACCTAGGTTACTGGGTGAAAACACTTAAGGCCCTTGAGACCACCGAAATAGGCAATAGTGGTAAAAAGGTAGTTGCCTATGTAGATAAAGACCTTACAGATCAAAGCAAAGTAACACCTGTTAACCTAACCATAGGCAATGGCGATAATGCGGAATCTGTGACAATTAATGTCCCTGAAGGTGCCACTAAAGTGGATATCAGGATTGTCAATGAATATGGTGAGGAAATAAAAGGCGGGATTGTGCTGGATGAGAATGATATTCAAAATGGTAGTTATGCAATTAACGATGTTGATCTAAATGAAATTCAAAGTGTTGCATATTATGTGCTTTCAGCCAATCCAGCAGGTGTTCCTCAACCACTTAGTGATGTAGTGGTTAAAGATGCTGAGGGCAACGAGTTGGGTACAACTGATCCCAATGGTATTGTTTCAATAGATGTTGATGATGGTACAACACTGGTGTTTGAGAAAGATGGATATTCTGTTTACTCAACAGAATTTTTCAGAGATAGGTCAGTTAAGTACATTTTTCTTTCACCAGCTAATGAGCTCAGTGGTGACGAGCTAAATTGTGAGGATGAGGGTCCTCAGGGTGCTGATAGGATTTTGAATAGAGTTACCTCTTTGAAGAAATTTTATGCAGTTAAGAGTGCCACTGGTGAAAATACAGGTATTGTTGAGGTCTTAAATTTTTCAGTAGATCATAATAATTTTGGTTCGGCAAAATTTAGGTTTTCTCCTCTAGGTGGTAGCACATCCTTTGATGGTCTTGATAAACTAAAAAGGCAGTATCTTAAAGAATACGAAGACAATGCCACCAAATGGGTTCCAAAAGTCATTACAGGAATGCAAATCAGTGTGTATGATAAAGGAGTTAGGCAACAAGGCGATAAAACTTACTTTGATTATATAGACAAGGGTGCTAATGTTCAGAGTAAGTTTATTTTTACCAAGATGTATGATCAGCCTGATCTCATTAAGACTGCATTGGACAGAGGTGCAATTTTAAGATTCTATGCTTATGATGGAGAAAAGTGGATAGAGTTGACAAATGGTACCATGTCTTTGACCAATTCTACCCACGATTTAACTGCCACTCCACTGACTTATGAGTTTGGCTTAATAAAAGATCTAAATGACACATTGGGTAAATTAAATGTAAAAAGGCTAAAGAAATATGGGTTTACAGAAGATGATTATGTTGCACTGCTTCAAAATGCACCTGGATTTCAAACAATAGTAGGTGTAATATGGAATAAAGAGGATTCAGTTGTCAGGAAGTCAAATATCCAAGTTAAAGTAAGAGAAGAGGATGGGGTATCACCCATAAAAAATGCAAATGTTAAAATACTGGATCAGGTTGCTACCACAGATGAAAATGGCACAGCTTACTTTGATGAGATTGTAATACCAAAAGGACTGATTAACCTGACCATAGAGGTAACAGAACCCAATCATTACAGGAATATTACTAGAAGGAGAGTTTCTCAATTACAAGACGGAGATATAATAAATTTGACCATGGAACGTCCCGCTGAGTATGGAACCATAAATGTTACAACTGTTGACACAGAGGGGTACCCTGTGTCTAAAGCAATGGTTGACATAATTACTCCTGCTGTGTTGTCTGATGTTTCCTATAAAGACGGTGTTATAAGTGTTGGATTGGAAAGCACTGCTGAGTATTGTTGGTATATCAAACCAAACACAGATGATTCAGCAGGGCCAGGCAGGGTTTATAGACCGCTACGTAATAATAAATTGTATAAACTGGCTACTGATAGTTGGACTGAACTTAAGTGTGCTACAGGAACAAATTCCATTACTGTATCTGATATTATGAAAAAGCTAATAGAGGAAACAGATCCTGCTGTTGGTTCACTGAAGATAGGGGTGTATGTTAAACACAAGAATGGACTGGAAGATGGAAATGCTACAGATCCAATAGTAATAGGTGAAGCTGATATCCTGTTTAATAAGGAATTGCTGGAGAAGATGGGATTGGAGAAGCATGTGGATTCGAACAATGATGCAATATCATACTGGAAAGAGGAAAACAGTACCTTGGAAAAAGGCTCTGTTTCCATCTCTGGACGAGCAGATTTGGAGAATCCTTACATAACTGTATCAGTCCCTCAAACAGCTGTTAAGGATACGCTTAATATCAAGTGGTATGGGGTTTTTGTTTATGAAAATGAAGAAGGCAAGGCCTATTATTGGAATGGTTCAAAATGGACTGACTGGGATGATACAATAGCTGAGGATGAACAGGATTTAATCACCTATTTAAAAGATACTGTAATTAAGGACTTAGAAGGAGCAGGCATATCACCCATATCTTCAAATTCAAATTACCTGACTTTCTCAGAGCTGGCTGAGTATTTGACAAATCCTCAAATGCTAAAGGCACTGTTTGTGAAAGAGTATGATGGAGCCAATTGGGATGGTTCAACCCTGGCTGATTATGGTGAGGAGACGGTTCTAGACGGGACTGTAAGGCTATATGTGGTACCACAGGTTACCTTCAAGAATAAACATGAGGGTCAAATCAGTGATGAGGAATATTGGCTGGTTGCAAGTACTCAACTGGAACATGTTGTCAATGTTTTAAGTGTAAAGGATATCGCAGTTAAGCCTGCTTCTATTTTGCCCCATCACATTTACTCCAAAACCAATGATGATGGTATGTTAAGGGTGGTTAATGTGCCTCTAACCTTTGGTAATAATGGAGAAGATAAATCATTTCTGGATATAAGGGCAAGTAAGGCTGGTTATCTTGATTCTCAGAGAAAGACTGTTCCAGGGTTTACTAAAGATGATCCAACTACTCCTGAGTTTGAAGATGTAGCAAGTGTAAGCCTTTCTTTAGAGAAGAGGGGCAGAGGTAATGTCATCTTTAGGATTAAAGATGAGAACAATGCCACAATTACTGGAGCCAAAGTTATTATTCCTTCGGCAACTACTGATGGGGAACAGGTAATTCCTGCAGTAGCAGTGGATAATGGCGATGGTGATGAAAATAGTGCTGAGGGTGAAATAAGCTTAAGCAATATTTTTGTTGGAGGATATAGCGCAACTGTATTCAAAGATGGTTATAAACCTGCGGTAAAACCTGTTATTATTAAGAAAGGTGAAACAGTGACTGTAGATGTGACTCTAGAACCATTATCATCAGGTGTGGCTTTGATCTCCCCTCGTGTTGATGATTTGATCTTTTCGCAAAGTGGGGAATTTTTAACAGTACAAGGAAAAGTTGTTGATACTGAGGATGGTACATATTCAAATGCCTCAAGCGTAACCCTGTTTTTTAATGATAAATCCATTGATATCACACCAGAGAGTAGCGGTGACTTTACCAAATCATTAAAGTTGGAAAGGGGTGTGAATTTTGTCCAGTTATATGTTGCTAATGCAAAGGGCAAGTTTGAGACTACCACTAAGAGTTTTATTTACATTGGTGAGACTGCTTATTTCCATGGCAAGGTAACAGACAAACAAAGTGGAACTGGATTAGCTGATGTCATTTTAGAGATAACCACTGGGAACGGTGATACCATTTACAGGACCACTGACAGCGATGGAAAATATGAGGTATCTGACATGCCTCTTGGTAGTGGTATAATTAATGCTGTATATGTAGATGACAATGGATATATCTTTTCCACCTCCAAGAAGTATGCTATTACATCAGGACAGAAAGAAGTAGTGGTAAATGTAGTAATAGATACTCAAAACAGTGCTTCTATTAGTGAGCCAGCTGAGGTATATGTGGATAGATATAATGGTGCTGATGACATGCCCGATGAGGTATCTACTGATAGCCTTAAATTAGAAGGTAGGGTTGTAAATTATGATAAGCAAAATGGTAACATCCGTATAGATGTTACCTATAGTGATGGAACCTCCACAAGTATGAATGTGGCAAATGATAATCTAGTAAGTCAGTCTCAAAATGAAAATACATACATTTTTAAAGTAAATGTTCCTCTCAAGGATGGTGACAACTACATCTTTGTGAGCGCCGAGAATCCGGTTTATGGCGGAGCTACTTTAAATTTTATTGCACATAAGATAGAGCCAGAAAATGTTCAGGTTATTTCTCTACAAGCCTTGATAACAGATACTTCTGGTTTGCCTGTATATGCAAATGTGGCAGTTTCCAAATTGGACGGATCTCCTATAGGAGTGTTTGGTGCAGATGAAGAAGAAGTAATGACCCATAATGGTGAGAATGCTACAGTTGCCATAGCTACTGTTACTGGACTTATACCTGAGAGGTTCTATATTTTTGAACTTACAGCACCTGGATATGGGACATTGAAACAGGTCAAGAAAGTTACTGCTGACACAAAGTCCCTATGGTTTGTTATGACGTCAACAGAAAGTGATATGAGCAATGGACAGCCGACTAATTCAGCACCCCAGGTAAGCCTTGATTACAACAATAATGACCAATACTATGAATTTACTGCCAATGCCTATGATCCTGATGGTGATCCACTTACCTATAAATGGTTAATTGATCAAAACTCTGTAACGGACTGTAAGGATTCGGCTTATTGTTCTTATGAGTTTGAATCTGAAGGTAACCATACAGTATCAGTTACTGTTAGTGATGGAACCCATAACGCAACAGCAACTAAAACCATTAGCGTAATCAATAGTACCAATAATCCCCCGCAGATTCAGTCCAGTGAAACATCAGTAACATTGCAAGTAGGTGATTCTAAGGAAGTTCAACTCACAGCATCAGATCCTGATGGAGATGTTGTTAATATAACAGTTAAATCCAGTGATGAAAGCATTGCCACAGCGACATATGATGATAATTCAGGTATTATAACTATAACGGGAATAGGCGAAGGAACAGCTACTATTACCATAACAGCTGATGATAACAATGGTGGTACAGATGAGGCCACAATTACTGTTAATGTCGAGTCATCGGGTAATGAGGGTATAGAATATCCACCTTCTCCTGGCGGTGATTCTGGATTGGATTACCCACCAAGTCCTGGTAACTAAACTAATCTGATCTCCCTCTCTTCATGTAGGTAATTAGGATGGAGAGAGGGAGATTTTTTAATATTTGTTTTAGGGGCATAATTATAGATGAGAATCTTTGTTTTATGCTGCATCTTTTATAATGTTTTCTTTTTATCATCTGCCTTTGCCATAAAGGATTTTATTTTACGTCACCATAAACAGGTTTCCTATTCTAGATTTTATTTCAGGTCATACGAGAATGCAAATTACCCATATCCGCTTCAATCAATACAAATAGACAGCGATGAATACAATTTTTTTTACTATACTGATCATTTTAGGATAATCGCAGGTAATTATTATCAAGGGTATATTTCTGTACAGGACCTTTTGAAAACTATAGGCAATATTGCTGAAACCGTATGGCAAAAAGAGGTAGAAGAACTGGGATTTAAACACCCTAAGAATAGTAATAAATTCTACATTGATATTTATATAGCCAACAAAGATGCTTATAATCCTGCAGAGGGTGAATATATCTCTATTTCTAGTAACTATGCAGGTTATGCTGCAACATATTTTGACGGTACTCCCTATTTTGTTATCAACCCAACAATTTCAACAAATATCTTAAAAATTACCTTGGCACATGAGTTTTTCCATACAATTCAGTTTTCATATTATGATTTTCTCTCTTTAAATGATTCAATTTATAATACTAATGTATGGTGGCTTGAGGCAACAGCAGTATGGATGGAAAGAGTGGTTTTTCCTGAAATTGATGATTATGTTACTTTTATAAATAGTTGGGTGAGGACGTGTAATTATGACATTACCACTTATAATGGAGACCATGAGTATGGAGAGTCTGTAATACCCATTTATCTATATTCTCAAAACGCTACCGCAACCCTAGAAATGATAAAACAAATCTTTAAAAATTTCGCCAATTCCCAAAATTTTGTTGAATTATTAAATAAATATTTACCAAAATTTTTTAATGAAAAAACATTAGCTCAACTTATTGGAAAAATTGCTTCTTGCATTGCAAATAGAAAGTGTTTCGATTTTGCCAACAATTTAAGCCAATTTCCAATTTATGAAGAGGACAACCTTACAATAAAAGGTTATTATGCATTGTATCCATTTTATTTTTTAGGCAACAATGTATTTGCTGAAAATCCATTTTATGCCCTTTATTTAAGTGACTCCCAGCTATCATTTTTGATCAGTGAAATTCCCCAAAATAAAAATCTCATTTATAGACACTTACCTTTAAAAAACTCCCTTGATTGGATTTTAGAAAATTCAATACAATTTAGCGAAAAGTGGAATCTTCTCTCAAATCCCTGTGAATATGATATAGACCCTACTACTTACTTTGATCTGCCTTCTAATTATGTGATATGGACTTACCATAATGGGAACTGGCTTGCCTGGTCAGATAATGAAAAAATAAACTCTCTGTTGCAAGAGATGGGAATTTTGTCTGAGGAAAAGGTGGTTAAAGCTAATTCAGGTTTTTGGCTCCTGCTGTTATATGAGACTACCTATAATTGGTCCTTTGAGAACCACCAATTTATATTTAAAACAATAAATGCAAATCAAAACTGGAACCTAGTAAGCCTTGGTGTTATATCAATTCACCCCATTGATTTGAAGGAAATCCTACAGCACGACTTTATAATTTGGACATATGAAGCGGGAAAGTGGAAGTTCTTTTCCTCAAACAGCATATATAATTCCATAGCAGAAAATTATCAAATTGATATAGTAGATTGGGTTGGTAGATTTAAAGGCTATTGGCTAAAAATCTTAAACTAAAAAAAAGGAGGTTGATCAATGAAAAAACTGCTATTTTTTGTATTGATTATTGTTGTGATTTCTTCTTTTTCCTACGCTAAACAATTAACTGTCTGTCCTGAGCAAGGGGATGGATGTGATTATACAAGTATACAAGCAGCAATAGACGCTTCTGAAAATGGTGATGAAATTATTGTAAGAAAAAGTGTTTACAATGAACACGACATAAAGATTGAGGATAAATGTCTAACTATAAATGGGGAGGGTGCTGAGACCACAATCATAAATGCAGCAGGGCTTGGTAGAGGCATTTATGTTTCACTTAATTATCCACCTGATACTTGTAATATAAATTTATCTAACTTGCAGATTAGAGGCGGTGTATCTGATCAAGGAGGAGGTATATACCTATATAACCATTCAAATGTTAAAGTAAACGTTGTAATGGACAACTTATATATTGTTGGAAATTCAGCTAGTCAAAAAGGTGGTGGAATCTACCTATATAGTTATAGAGATAATGCGTTAAATGTTTTGATAACTCATTCAAATATTGAAAGAAACTCTGCTACGCAAGAAGGTGGAGGGGTGTACCTGGGTGGGGGTACAATTGGAACTATAAAGGAATCTAAGATCTATGGTAATACTTCAGGAATAGGAGGTGGTGGCATTGTTAGTGGGGGAAAACTAACAGTGGTGTCATCTGTTATAAGAGCAAATAAAAGTGGTGATGGTGGTGGATTGTTATTATCTGGTGAAGCTACATTAATAAAGGATTGGATAATAGATAATATCTCATCAGAAGAAGGTGGAGGAATTGATTTACATGATCAAAATAATGCGAATTTAAATATATATTCATCGATATTTGCCTTTAATAAGGCTGGTACAAAGGGTGGTGCAATGTGTTTAGGACCCAGACACCTTTATAGCTCTCATTCTGTATTAATTAGAAATATAACTGTTTATGGAAACGATGCAACAGCTGGTAATGGATTTTTTCTGGCTACCAAATCATCAAGCTCTCCCTTGACTTTGCAGATTTATAATTCAGTTTTCTCAAATGGAGAAGATGATATTTTCTTTGAAAAAGATGATAGTGGTAATGCTTATGGGGATTTTATTTTAAACTACAATGTATTTTCAAAAGAAGTGGATTATCCAACTGGGAGTATTACAAAAGAGGGTAATACAGTTATTGAAAACATTGGATTTGTAGATCCAGAGGCATATGATTTTTCTTTGCTCGAATCTTCTCCTTTAATTAATATTGGCGATGATTCTAGTGCGTATTTAGAGGATATTGCTGGATCCCTTAGAGCCACTGACGTGGATGTAGGTGCGTGTGAATATCCTTCTACCTGTAGTTTAGAAAAATTAGAACCTGGTACACCACAATTTGCCATATATCCAAATGCAGATTTTGTGGAAAAAACAGCAAAGGTGTCATTTGTTGAAGACTGGAATCTAGCTGGACTTGCTTCATTAAAAGCTAAGACCATTTCTGCAATTTTTAAAGATAACCTAGCTTCAGTATTCACCCTTTGGAAATGGGATAGTGTTTACAAGAGATGGAAACTTTATACTGCAGATGAAGAGATAAAAAATTATCTACAGACATTTCCAACTTCAATTGAGCTTTTAAATGAAAACGCTACCCTAAATCCTGGTGAAGGTTTTTGGGTAAAGGCAACTGAACCTTTCACTCTTGAATTTAAAGGCTATGTAAAGAGTGGAGAATAATTTTCAGAGGAGGAGAGAGATGAAAAGATTAAAGATTTTATTAATTGTTTTACTTGGTGTCTTCATATGTTTAATGACAAAGACCTTGCGTGCAGAGACAGTTTTATTGGAAAAAGGTTGGTCACTCAGTGGAACATCATGTTACATGGATACAGCTAATTTTCAAAAAGGTGGTATTCAAATTTTATGGAAGTATAAAGATGGGCAGTGGTTAGCATGGAGCCCGAATAATGTTATTATGGGTCTAATCACTAATTATGGAATTGCCACCTTTAGTTCCATAAAACCCTTTGATGGATTTTGGGTAAAAACCACTGATCCTGTTAATGTGGAATTTTGCAGCGAAGCTAACAATACTACATTTAGCGTGGATACATTGAGATATTTGTTACAAGAGCAACTTTTAAGATCAGTGTCCAGTTTTATTTCCAATGCAAATGGCAAAACTATAACCATTTTTGAGGATAAAGAAGTTACATGTGATTTAACCTTTAACAATTCAACATCTACAGTTACCTTAAGTAGTTGCTCAGATCCAGAATATGACGATGAATTAAACTTAGATTTTCAAAATCTAAAATTAACTGATTCTGATAATGAAATAGAAAAAATAGTTTTTGCAGACAACAATACTCTATGTGTAAATAGCCAATTCGATAATAGCACATACCTAACTTCATGTGCAGTTATAAATAAGGACCAGCCCAGTGACGATGATATCCTAAACTATGTTCTTAATGGTAGTAATTTAACTATGATTTATTATGGTGATAATTGGTATCCTTATCTATGCAGTACATATCATGATAATGGAACAGTAACTTATAAGAGCACAAAAGGAGAAACGGTCTGTAATTATCAAGTACAGAACGGAGAGGTTATTGTTACATGTGACAATATAGAAGCGCATTCAAAAGAAGTTAGTAGTCTATTAATAAATGATCCTGATACTGGAAAAATATTACATGGTGGCATATTTACTTCTAATAGATATTCTGATGGTCAATTAGTATATTGGAACAATTTAATTTCATTTAAAGTAGAGAATTGTGATGAATTCTTTAATAATTAATTAACTATAAATTAATTTAAATTCGAGACTGGTTACCATGAAATTAATTGATTATCATCCTGATAATTATGGTGATTTGCATATAGAAATATATAAAATATATAATTGTTTTAAACACGAAAGGAGAGATTATGCAAAATAAGAGAATATGTTTGTTTGTATGCATTTTTTTGTGTGTTGGTTTAATTACTAAATATACCTTTGCAACCACATATAACCTGGTTCAGGGATGGAATTTATTGGGAGCTTCGGAAAAAATTGAAGTAACTGAATTTAACAATTCAGAGATAAGAACTGTGTGGAAGTGGGATAGGGCAAATAAGAAGTGGCAGGTGTGGAGCCCCAATGCAGAGATAAGGCAGTTACTTGAAGTTGTGGGACTTGATTTGTTAAATGAGATAGATCCATTGGAGGGATTTTGGATAAATGCCAAAACTCCCATAGAGCTGAGTTTAGGTGGTAATGGAACAGTCTCCTTACCTAAACAAGTTGCAGACTCAAAGATTGTTGCCTACGCTAAACTACCTGAGCAATCCCTTGATCTTTCCCAAATAAGCCAACTTTACTATTTTACACAAAAAGAAGCTACAATTGAAAATGGTTTTTTGATCTGGACTGATACATTAAAAAATATACTGGAAAATGAGTTTGGCTGGGATTGGGATTGTGATAGTGACGATGCGCCAGATGATGAGATTCCCTCTGATGTAGAGATCACTTTTGCCCTAGATGCAAACGGTAATATGTTGGCAGGTGTAAAAGGGGATGATTCACACATCTTGTTTGTACTAGCATATCGACATGGTTATGCTTATGTTGATTCAAACAATAAGGATAAAGTTTGGAGTGCTGAGGTTGATTCATCATTAAAATCATCTTTAATATTTGGCATGATGTGTGATCTTTTTTACATGAAAGGATTTTGTATTGATAAAGATAATTTGAATGACTATCGCAACAAGTATTACGACCAGGGCAAATTTGGTTTAAAAAACAATTTTTCTCAGAATATAATTAGGGTTAATTCCGAAATCTGCCATCAACAAGGAGATTATGGATGGTATGACAATGATCGTTTTGAGTTTGACGAAATGATAAGGAAAATGTGGTCACCAGCAATAACCAGGGATGCAAATATGAGACTGGGAAGAGAATTTAATCTTAAATATAACAATATAAAACAGGGGTTAGTAGTTGTATTAGGGGGAAATGACAATGGGAATTGGTCAAAGGCATGGTTAGATGATGAGCTTATTTTGGAACAATATGATTGCGGTTCTATTTTGAAGATTTATAGTGACAAACTACCTACACATATAAAACTGGAAAATTATACAATATGGTCTTTAGTACACAGTAGGTTCTGGGCAGCATTTGTTGGAGATTCAGTGACAGCCTCTGACTACAAGGAATGGTGTAATGACGAAACAAATCCAGCAAATAGCTATGATCAAAATCCCTCTCCGCAAATTGATGTATATAAACCCGGTTGGAATGGAGATGCCTTTTGATAATATAGTTAAATTTAAAATTTTTAGGAGGTAAGAGATGAAGGGGATAAAAATTTTTCTAATACTTGCGGGGGTACTTCTATATAGTTCATGGACTGTCCTTCTTGCACAGACAGTTCAATTGAGTGAAGGCTGGTCTTTGAAAGGGTCATCTTGCTTCATGGATGTATCAAATTTTGATAAAGACTCTATTTTGATCATGTGGAAGTACAAGGATGGTGGTTGGTTGGCCTGGAGCCCCAATAATTCTACAATGGATGTAATTAATCAGTACAATATACCCTCTTTTAGTTCAATAGATCCCCATGAAGGGTTTTGGATTAAAGCCAGCTCGCCAGTGGAGGTTGAGTTTTGCAGTTTGAGTGGAACAAACAACACATCAAGTGAGACTAGAAATAGTGTATTGAAAAATATGCTCATGGATAACGTTCCAGATTTTCTCGTAAATACAAATGGTACAAAAGTAACCCTTGTAGGAGATGAGGACATTACATGTGACTTTATTTATGACAATTCAACATATACAATTACACTCAAAAATTGTACAGATCCTAAATACAACGGACAAATGGTTATAGATTGGTCAAATTTGCAATTTGTGGGACAGGATAATAGTACACAAAAAATTGTTTGGGCAGATGATAATAGCCTTTGTGTAAATAGTGATTTTTATGATGGAGAATATAATACATCATGCATAATAGCCAATAAATCCAATTACAGTGATGATGATATTTTAAGTTTAATTACTCATGGCAGTAAAATCGCAATGAGTTATCATGAGGACAAAGACAATTGGTATCCTGATGTGTACATTACATTTAATGATAATGGCACTGTAACTTATAGAAATGGAGATGGTGAACTAATTGAGTCCTGTAATTATAGTGTGCAGAACGGGCAGATCACTATAATATGTGATAATAAACAGATAAATGCTTATATAATAAACAATTTTGTCACAGGAGATCCAGTTACTGGAGAAGCCTTAAACTCCACTTTGGTAAATTTAGAGACTTATGTTGATGGTAATTATGTGGGGAATGGTATAAAAATGTGGAAACAGGTTCCTTCTTCAGAAGTAACAGATATGATGGCGCGATTTTTAAATACCCCAACAGAGGAAAATTATACAAATCTTCTTAATGTAATTGACTCACTGCCCGAGGGGAAAAAGACCCATCTGTGGAGGGCAACAGCCACGTTGTTAAAGTTGTATCAGGATAATCAGAACATTTTTAATAACCTTGGAATTGATCTTAGTTCAGACATGACAAATCTAAAGATGGAAGATGTTGTATTTAATCTTTTGCATCTGGCAAATTACGATCAGCAATTAAAGGCAGTACTTAATGATCTGTCATCTAAGCTAGATACTGTATTGTCTGACCTACAACAAGCAGAAGGTGTAAATACATCTATAAATACTGTTGGTTTTACTACAATCTATTTTGACAATCTTGACGTTAAGATAATGGAAATAATTACACAAATGGCAAAGGCCATGTGCATCTACTTAACATCTATTGATTATAATGTATCAACATGGGCCGTTTCTGACGGAGATAATGGGACCATAGATATAAGGGACCTAATAAAAAATGGTGAGGAGGTAACAGATGCTCAATTCCTTGAGTTTATGAGTAACAACCAGAACCTATTTACGTATATGGATACTTCAAAACTTCCTACAGTGAGACAGACATTTCAGTCAGCTGTTGATATGTACGATGGTATTTTAAAAAATTTATCGGAGGAGGATCTTGCCAACAGAGCTAGATTGTCCCATGCCTTTGATATTGAAAATAATGAAATAGCGGTCATGTTCCAGAAAGTTTTAGATTCTTTTAAATCTGCTATTGATAATCCAGATATAGATTTAAAAGGTTACATTTATGAATATGTAGGAGAGACTACAGTCTTAGCAGATGATGGAAACTATTATATTCAGGAACTATACAATGCTGGTGTTAGGTACCTAAAACCAGCAGATGTAAATATGACCCTCTATCATCTGGCCTATGGAGAAAAATCGCCAAGGGATGTAGTGTATGCTGCATTAAATGCTGATATGAACCATACAGAATATGAGCCATATGTGCTTGATACGTCTAAAGGAGAGAATGGGATTGAAATAATAGCCCAAAATGTCCCTGAAGTAGATTGGTCTGAGCCACTTTCTACCTATACAATTCCAGTGGCAGACATATCAATTGATAGCAATGCAAATGATTGGTCAAATATCCCGGTATTTCGTAGCTTAGGTAATACATATCTTAAAATTGCTAGAAGCAGCGATAATCAGTATATTTACCTATATGCCTTCAATACCAATCCACAGAGTCAATGGTGGTCATGTTCCATTGATGAGTCGACTGATGGATATTTATATTCAGATGCCTCACTTTCTATAGGATACAGCAATGGATATATAGATGCCTATTACAGTTCCAGTGACAATTATGAAAATATTCCTGAGCAAGATATGGCTAGTATTTCAGACAGTGGTGGTATCTCAGGTGTGGAATTAAAATTTCCTCACCCAGAGGTATTCCTAGAACAGGGAGCAATAAATGGATATTATATAGATGATATGTCCAGTTGGTATTATGACAAAGTGAAGTTACTCCCTGAGATATCAAATCAATAATGTAGGTAGCAGCTAATTGTAGGGGGGCTCCCTATGCCCTCCTACTCAATTTTCTTATGAATTACGATGATGAAAAAGTATTATGTGTATGTTCTTCTACTAGGTTTTGTTCTTGTTTTGTTTTGGTTGTCACATAGAGGAGAATCTCCCCCTACCTCTATAATCCCTCCTAAAATTACAGACATTGGTCCTACAGCTCAATATGTCGAGATAACAAAAAAAATTGGATCATTTATTGTTAAGTTTAAAGCAGAACACATTTTTTTTAAAAGGCTAAAAATCCTTATCTTTAAATCTAATCTAATGAAAGTGTTAGTTGCAAGAGATGTTATAGTAACAATATTAAAACCAAATAAGAAAAAATTCATCTTAAAAAAAAGTGAGGTTACATTAAAGCCAAATCTAGAATATATAGCCATTGACCACCCAACGCTTTTGTTTCCTAAAAACGTCAGTACACCAGATAAAGTGGTGTTAGATTTTAAAAATTCTAAAATTCTCTTTTATTATAAGAATGTTAAAAAGGAATTAAGTTAGGTTATTGATATGTCAATAATTTTACAGTTAAGGAGAGATGATATGAAAACATTAAAGATGTTAACACTAGTGCTAGGGTTATTTATGTTTTTGTCAGTATCCCATCTTCAGGCAGAGACCATTTATCTTGATCAGGGTTGGTCATTAAAGGGGACATCTTGCACCATTGATGTATCAAGTTTTCAAAAAGATGGAATAGAGATTTTGTGGAAGTACAAAAGTGGCAATTGGCTGGCCTGGAGTCCAAATAACCCTACAATGGATGTGATAAATCAATATGGTGTTGATACCTTTAGTGCAGTGGAGCCCTATGAGGGATTTTGGGTAAAAGCCAGCTATCCAATAGAGGTGGAAGTTAAAAATAATTTTGTATGCACATGGGAAATAGGGGTGAATGCTACACAAAATATAGGTGGCATTGATTTAACATTTACCTATCCTAAAGCTATAGTTATTGATGGAGTTGAGGCAATAGGCAATGCAGGGGGAGGTTATGTTCAGTTTAATCCTGATTTTGGGGACAATGAAGGTAAAATAGGGTTAATAAATGCAAATGGATTTGATGCAGATGGGAGTTCAATTATAAAGGTGACTATAAAGAATAATGATGCAAATAATACTTGTTTTCTGCCTGAAGACTCTGATTTTGTTATAACCAATATAGAATGTATAGACCTAAATGGTTCCCCAGTAGATTGTAATGCAACTGGAGTTAATTTTGTATGTAATTAAGAATAATCTGCCTATTTCTTTATCTCCGATTATTGATTGAGTTATGGATTAAGTGATTAGTGAATAGTGATTAGTGAAAGGATGAAGGATGAAGATCACCCA